>DNWZ01000385.1 GCA_003506095.1 Planctomycetaceae bacterium
ATACTTGCAATAAGATATTAAAGACGTCCGGGTGCGCCTTTTCCATTTCATCTAATAAGATCACACAGTAAGGTCGACGACGCACCGCCTCTGTCAGTTTGCCGCCTTCCTCATAACCGACGTATCCCGGAGGGGCACCGATCAACCGCGATACGCTGTGCCGCTCCATGAACTCGCTCATGTCGATCCGCACCATCGCTTGTTCGTCATCAAACATCACTTGAGCGAGCGCCTTGCAGAGTTCTGTTTTGCCGACACCGGTTGGCCCGAGAAACAGAAACGAACCGATCGGACGCTGTGGATCTTGCAAACCGCTGCGACTGCGGCGAACGGCATCGGAAACCGCAGCGACGGCTTCGCCTTGCCCAATCACTCGCTGGTGCAACCGTTCTTCCATGACCAACAGTTTTGCACGTTCGGTTTCCATCATGCGCGTGACCGGCACGCCGGTCCAAACGCTGACCACTTCGGCGATCTCTTCTTCGGTAACTTCCTTGCGCAGCAGCCGACGATGGTCGCCGGCGGATTCTGATTTGCCGCCGCTAGCTTTATCGCCCGCTTCGGTCTCTCGCGATTCCAATTCGCTCAGCTTGGTTTCCAGTTCGCTTTGACGCGCTCGAACCTGCAACATTTCACGATAGACATCTTCGGGGCTTTCACCGCGAAGCTGTTTTTGTTTCGCTTCGGCGTCGAGCGCGGTGAAACGATGTTGCAGTTGAGCCGCCTCTTGGCGAATCCCTTGCACGTCGTCCAAGCCAACTTTTTCCGCTTCCCACTGCTCGCGCAGACTGGCCAAGCGATGCTTCAGTTCCTCGATCTCGTCTTCGATTTCATCGCGTTTTTCGATCGCCGAAGGTTCTTGTTCGTCGACCAGTTGACGGTGGGCGAGTTCGAGTTGGCGGATTTGTCGCTGGACCGTATCGATCGGTTCGGGCACACTTTGCTTTTCCATTGCCAAACGGCTCGACGCTTCATCGATCAAGTCGATTGCCTTGTCGGGCAAAAATCGATCGGCGATGTAGCGATTTGAAAGCGTGGCAGCGGCCACGATGGCGCTGTCGGTGATCCGCACGCCGTGGTGCGTTTCGTACCGAGGCTTCAGCCCGCGCAGGATCGCGATCGTGTCGTCGACGGTCGGTTCGCCGACATAAACCGGTTGGAACCGACGTTCTAGCGCGGCATCTTTTTCGATGTGTTGGCGGTATTCGTCCAGCGTCGTTGCGCCGATGCAACGCAACGCCCCGCGGGCCAATTCGGGCTTGAGCAGGTTGGCCGCATCGGCCGAGCCTTCGGCTTTCCCGGCACCGACCACTAAGTGCAATTCATCGATGAACAGGATCACCGCGCCAGCGCTGTCTTTGACTTCGCGCAGCACGGCTTTGAGCCGTTCTTCGAAATCGCCGCGAAACTTTGCGCCGGCAACGAGCGCGCCCATGTCGAGCGAAATGACTTTCTTGTCCTTCAAGCTCTGCGGCACGTCGCCTTCGAATATCCGCAACGCCAGCCCTTCGGCGATCGCGGTTTTGCCGACGCCGGGTTGGCCGATCAAGACCGGATTGTTCTTTGTCCGCCGTGACAAGACTTGAATCACGCGGCGGATTTCCGAATCGCGACCGATCACCGGATCGAGTTTCCCTTGGCTGGCAAGCAGCGTCAGATCGATCCCGTATTTTTCGAGCGCTTGGTAGGTCGACTCGGCGTTGGCGTCAGTAACTCGAGCTGACCCGCGAACCTGGGCCATCCCCTTCATCACATCATTGGACGTCACGCCTGACAGCTGCAACAACTGCTTTGCTTTGGAATCGACCGTGGTCAATCCGACCAGCAAATGTTCGGTGCTGATGAATTCGTCTTTCAGCTTCGCAGCCGACTCGGCGGCCGCTTCGAACGATTTTTGCAAGGCTGGCGATACGCTCGGTTGACGTCCACCCGAGACAGCAGGCAGGCGGGTCAATTCGCTGGCGACCAGCTTTGCGATCTGCGCCGCATCGACATTGATCTTGGCCAACAGCGGTCGTGTGATGCCATCGCTTTCGCTCAGCATCGCTGCCAACAGGTGCAGCGGATCGATTTCGGGATTTCCAGCGGCGCTGGCTTGGCTCTGCGCCTCGGCGACTAAGCCTTGGGCCTTCGTTGTTAACTTGTCAAATCGGAATGCCATTTCAAATGCTTCCTTGATCGTGGGGAGATGAGTTGATCGGGGCAGATCGCTTGCGGTGGGGGTAAACAAAAAGCGGCGATAAATACCGCCGCTTTTACAGATCCCTATCCGACCGCCCCGGTGATTTTGTGGGGCGGCGATAGGAGGATTTCATCGATCGGGCAAAGGGTTATTCCTTCACTTCGAACTCCGCGTCGATCGCGTCATCGTCAGCTCCCGATCCCGACTTGGCTTGCGAAGCTCCGTCACCGGTGTTGCTGGACTTCTCATACAGGACTTTGCTGAACGCTTGCGAAGCGGCATTGAGCTCTTCGGTCGCTTGCTTGATCGAGCTGACGTCGCTGCCTGCTGCAGCAGAATTCACCTTTTCGATCGCCTTGTTCATCGGTTCCTTGTCGGCATCGGTCAACTTGTCGGCGTTTTCGGTCATCAGTTTTTCGCACTGATACGTCATCTGGCTCGCCTTGTTGCGCGCTTCGGCCAACTCGAACTGGCGTCGATCTTCCTCGGCATTGGCCTCGGCATCTTTCCGCATCTGCTCGATTTCCGATTCGTCCAAACCGGCGGCTTCCTTGATTTCGACCTTGGCCTCTTTGCCCGAGCCGAGTTCTTTGGCCGAGACGGCGAGGATACCGTTTTGGTCAATGTCGAACTTGACTTCGATTTGCGGTACGCCCCGCGGTTGAGGCGGGATCCCTTCGAGGTTGAACTCGCCCAGCAACCGGTTGGCCGAAGCCATCTTGCGTTCGCCTTGGAACACACGGACGGTAACCGCCGTTTGTCCATCGGCTGCGGTGCTGAACACGTTCTTCTTTTCGACCGGAACGGTTGTGTTTCGCTCGACTAGCGCCGTCATCACGCCGCCTTCGGTTTCGATACCGAGTGTCAGCGGTGTGACGTCCAGCAGCAACACGTCGGTGCGGTCACCCGCCAAAACGCTCGCTTGAATCGCAGCGCCAACGGCGACCACTTCGTCCGGATTGACACCTTGATGTGGTTCCTTGCCGAAGACCTGTTTGACCAGTTCGCGAACCTTGGGCACCCGGGTACTGCCGCCGACGAGCACGATTTCGTCGATGTCCGACGGCTTCATCCCGGCGTCTTCAAGCGCTTGCAACAGCGGCTTCTTAC
>DNWZ01000749.1 GCA_003506095.1 Planctomycetaceae bacterium
TTCCGGTTATGTGCGTCTTGAAGTCGGCCACGCTTGGAACATCACGGAATGGCTGGGAGATGGGGAAACTTGGATTCCATAAGGAATACTTCCGGTGGGTGTACAAAGTTTTGTGTTTGCGACGCTAGCCCGGATTTAAGCGACGAATTGACCTTCGCCCCCCGGCGACCAGGTGCTAAAGTGTCAGAGGCTTCGAAGCTTGATTGCACACCGATTGCTGGCGAGCCTTTATTTTTCTAATTGATCCCCCTGCTGCACGGAGGCGGCACGAGTGGAAACGTACGACATTGTCATGTTGGTCGTCCTGGTCGGGACGGCACTGTTTGGCGCGATCAAAGGCTTTGCGTGGCAACTGGCTTCGATCGCGTCGATCGTCGTCAGTTACGTGGTGGCGTTCAACTTCCGCGAACAGCTCAGCCAGTCGATCCAGGCCGATCCGCCTTGGAACCGATTTCTGGCGATGCTGATTCTGTTCATCGGCACGTCGCTGGTGATCTGGGTTGCGTTTCGGATGGTCAGCAACACGATCGATCGGATGCGGCTGAAAGAGTTTGACCGCCAAATCGGCGCGCTTTTCGGACTGGCCAAAGGTGGCCTGTACTGCATCCTGGTGACGCTGTTTGGCGTGACGCTGTTGGGTGAAACGGTTCGAGAAAAAATCGTCGCTTCCAAAAGCGGGCGATACATCGCTTCGGTGCTCGACCGCAGCGAGGCGCTGATCCCCGAAGAGATTCACGAAGTCGTCGGACCGTACCTGGAACGATTCGACAAGAAGTTCAACGACGGCGCAGATAGCAGCGCTTTGCCATGGTTGCGAGCAGCGACCGAAGAGGCGATTCCGGATTCTTACTGGGACTCGCAAAACACCGCCGGCGGCGCGCGATTGCCGATCGATCCTCGCGGTTGGCTGCCGCCGCAAGATGCAGCGCCGAGCTATTCGCCTCAACCGAGCGGCCAACCATCCGGGTTTCAACCGCCACGGTTCCAGCAAGCCGAGCGTCCGAGCGGTGGAGCGTTCTGAGGCTTGAACTTTCGCGGAGCGAAAGTCGACTTTACCGTAAACGCCCCGAAAATCGAGGTTCGAATACAACATAAGAGGCATTATCGGACGTTGCTCTGGGGCGTTTTTCCCGCCCACTGCCGCATGATCCGCCGCCCAAACGCCCGCGGATCACGCCACAGGCTCTTCGAGAAAGACGCCCATGCGACGAAACTTTTCGTATCGATTGTCCAGCAACGTATCGAGCGGTTGGCTGTCGAGTTCGTTCAAAGCCGCTGACAGATACGACCGCATGCGTGTCGCCATTTGGTGATGATCACGATGCGCGCCGCCAAGCGGTTCAGCGATCACATTGTCGACGATCCCGAACTTGGACAAATCCTTCGCAGTGAAGCGAAGCGCCTCAGCGGCCTTGGGTGCAAACTCGTGACTCTTCCACAAGATCCCGGCGCAACCTTCGGGACTGATCACGCTGTAGTACGAGTTCTCCAGCATCGCAACTCGATCGCCAACGCCGATCCCAAGCGCTCCGCCCGAACCGCCTTCGCCGATCACAATGCAGATCACCGGCGTCCGCAACTGGCTCATCATGAACATGCTTTCGGCGATCACTTGAGCTTGACCGCGCTCCTCGGCACCGATACCCGGATACGCTCCCGGCGTGTCGATGAAACAGATCAGCGGCAGCCGATACTTTTCGGCCATCTTCATTTTCAGCATCGCCTTGCGATACCCTTCGGGGTGCGCACAGCCGAAATGACACGCCGCACGTTCCTTGTAGGTTCTCCCTTTTTGGTGGCCGACCACCATGACCTTGAAGCGATCGATTTTGGCAAACCCAGACAGCATCGCCCGGTCGTCGCCGAAAAACTTGTCGCCGTGCAGCTCGACAAACTCGTCGAACGCCAAGTTCAAGTAATCGCGGGTGTACGGCCGATTTTTGTGCCGAGCCACCTGGACCGTTTGCCACGAACTCAAGTCTGCGTAAATTTCTTTCAACTTCTCAACACGCGCCAACCTCAAATCACGCAATCGCGATTCTTCGACATCGGACCGCTGGGTCTGTCGTTCGATCGAAGCGATCTGACTTTCAATCTCAGTCACATCGCGTTCGAAATCTAATCCCTGGCCTGAACTCATATCAAATTAACCTTAAACGGTTCTCTTCTATTTAAACTGAAAGATCATGAAAGATCATTTCTTAAACATATCCTCGGCACTCTTAATGCCTGGCATATTGTCGAACACACTGATCTCCGGTGGCTTAGGTCTTTTCTTGAAAACCTGAGTGGTTCGATATTCTTTCAAGAACTCCCACATTGAATCCGGACGCTGCGAGGGCTTCTTTGCCATCATTCGGCGAACCAATGCCGCGAACTCAGGAGTCACGTTGTCGTTATAAACAACAGGACTCGGGATCGAAGCCGTTAAATGCTTGGAAAGCAAATCATTCGGCGTCTGGCCTGTGTAAGGAGGTTTTCCTGTAACAGCTTCGAACAAGACACAGCCAAAGGAATAAACGTCAGTGCGTTCATCGCAAACAGCGCCTTGAATCTGCTCGGGCGCCATGTAACTGCGGGTCCCCTGCACTGTCGTTCCGCTGCGATGAAACAGTTTCGCGATCCCCGTCTTCTTCTTTTCAGCGATCGTAAAGTCGATCAGCTTGG
>DNWZ01000093.1 GCA_003506095.1 Planctomycetaceae bacterium
GCCGGCGGGGCGGGCGAAATGCTGTGCTCGCAAACGTCGGTGAGTCAGGGCACCGGTTGTGACTCTGACCCGCTTTTATCTAGTGTCGAGCGTTTCGCCGTATCAGGCAAGTGGAAATGGCCCTCCAGCGACAATTAACCACTGGCTGGCAATCTGCAATGGCCACCTGCGCCATCCTGTCGCACGACAAGAAGGCATCCAATATTTGTCCGCTTTGGCACGACAAATTGCAAGTCGCAATTCCGACAATTCCCACTGACTCGAACAACCGATTGCGTATATTCTCCAAGCGGTGGAAACTCGCACATTCATCGGCGTGCCGTCCGCCTTGACCCTTCTCCCGCCCCCATGGAGCTATGCCAACATGTTCACTCGAACCACCATCATCACGATAATGCTGCTAACCGCAATCATCGCGGCGGGCTACATCGCGACTTCCAACCCGTCCGATGCGCAGCAGCCCGGCACCGGCCAACGTGCCACCTTCATGCGGCTGAAGCTACAACCAGTCAAGGATATCCTCGAAGCGATCGCACTGGAAGATTTCGATCGTATCACAGCATCCGCTGAACGCATCCACTTGCTGTCACTGGACGAGAGTTGGATGGTGATTCAGACGGATGAATATCGACGTCAAAGCGACGAGTTCCGTCGCTCAGTCGCTGTAATGTCCAAGGCTGCGAAAGACAAGAACATTGATGGGGCCACGTTGGGCTACATGCAAATGACGCTCAATTGCGTCCGTTGCCATCGCCAATTGCGCATTCCAGAACAATGAGGATTCGGACGCAATCGATCCTCTAGAGCCGCGGTCGGCGCAGGGAGCCGCGGCAATTGATATCGGATCGTTCATGGATTTCGAGCTAACCAGCGAGCGTTGCCTGGGTTCGAAACTGGCCGACTAAATCTCGCATCTCAGTTGCCAGGCGACTCAGTTCGCCGCCGGCAGCCCGGCTTTCATCGGCACCAACGGCTGTCGATTGCAAATTAACATCCACGCGACTGATGTTTTCAGTGATTTCACGTGCCGCAACGGCGGACTCCGTCACACTGCGAGCAACCGATTGAGCCCGGTCGGCGGCCATCGAAACGTGCTGTGCAATTTGCTGGCTAGTGATGCTTTGTTCTTCAACGGCCGCGGCAATCACACGGTTCAATTCGTCCACTTCGCCGACAACCTCTGTAATTTCTTTGATGCTATCAACCGCTTGGCTGGTGCTCGATTGCATCGCCTCAATTCGTGATCGAATGTCTTCGGTCGCAGAAGCGGTTTGCTTGGCAAGCGCCTTCACTTCCGTCGCGACAACGGCAAAACCTTTGCCGGCTTCACCCGCTCGTGCCGCTTCGATCGTCGCGTTCAAAGCCAACAAGTTTGTTTGTTCGGCGATGTCCTGAATCACTTGAATCACATTTCCGATTTCTTTGGCCGCGATTCCCATACCACCAACACATTTGTCGGACTGCTCTGCCGCGTGGGACGCACGATTCGCAACGGCTGCGGAACGTTCCGCATTATTGGCGATTTCGACGATCGTCGTTTTCATTTCTTCCATCGCCATCGATACCGAGGCGATCGTTTCACTTAACTCTTCACTGCTGCGGGCCATCGCATCCATACTGATCGACATTTCTTCAGCCGCACTGCTAACGATTGCCGATTGTCCCTTTGATTCCGAGGCTCCGTTACTTAGTCTTGCGGATGATGAGGCGAGGTCCGCACTCGCTTGATTCAAGGTAGTAACGCTGCCGGCAATCAAGCGAATCACATTGCAGATTCTTTCGGCAAACCGGTTAAAGTATCGGGCAAGGTCACCAAGTTCGCCAATTTGATTTTCGTCCAATCGACATGTAAGGTCGCCGTCGCCATCGGAGATATCTCTTAGTGCTGCCACCATCGCTCGAATCGGCTTCATCATCTTGGATATGACAAGGAAACAAATGCCCGCAACACCAGCAACAGCTAGGCAACTGGCCAGTGCGGTCCAGCACAATGTCCAATACCGAACGTCTGAAGCAACCGAAGCCAAGGCAACCGCTGGGGCAACCGCCTCTTCCCGGTCGACTTCCGCCAGGATCGCCCACTTCATCCCTAGCAGTTCAACCGGTGCATAGGCAGCCAGTACTGAGTTGCCTGCGTAGTTAACCGTTTCGATCACGCCGGAATCGCCGCCCAGTGCAGCGGTCACCGCCGTGGTTTTCACCTTTGTCGAAGCATCGTTGTTGCGGAATGATTCAAGAATCGTAAACTTACCGCCCAGGCGGGTATCGCTGCGCAGTTGGTGTGTCGGGCCGACAAGGTACGTTTCCGCAGTTTCACCGATTGTTAACCTACGTGCCATCAGTTGGTTGATTCGATCCAGGGGCATTTGAAATGCCAACACTCCGACAAGCTCTTCTGAGTCAAAGATGGGCGACGCGATGAAACTTGCCGGTGCTTCATAACTGGGCCAATAGGTTTCAAAATCAACGACAGCATATTCGCCACGCTTGAGTCTTCGTGCTTGATTGAAGACCCTTGCTAGGTTCGATTCGTGGCAATGATCGGTCGTCAAACTGGTCGCGAAATCGAGTTCTTTGAATACGCTGTATACAATTTCTCCGCTATTGGGATCGATCAGAAACAAATCATAGTATCCGAAACGATCCATGAAATTCGACATGACCGGGTGCAATTCATGATGCAATAAATCGTATTGCGTTTCACCCGCCGAGTTAAGCAAGTGCTTTTGGCCCAATCCGTTTGGATTGTTGACAATGTATGCATGTTGTGCTTCAACCGTTTTCGCATTCAGGTTTGCAACCTTGTCGCCAACATTAAATTCTTTGCCATACTGTTTTCTATACTCTGTCCCAAATGTCTTGACGTAGTAGTCCGCAAGCTCTTTCCTCATTTCCTCGATTCGCTGGTCGTCGGTTTTCGACTCAGCGATTCGTTTCGCGAGTGCTTGCGGCATCTTTCGAATATTCGAAACGATCATTCGATCTTCACTGAATGAAATCACCTGATCGCGTATCAAATTGAAGTAGTCTTCAACGGCCTCGATTCGGTGATCGCGTGACGAAACCAAATTTTTTTGGATTTCGTTAATCAGTGCGTCGCCAGCATGGTGGCGGACCGTTGTGAACCCGCTTTGCAAGTTCCACAAGTTGATGCCAGTAATCAACCCAAGCGGCAACATGATGCAAAGTGGGAACGCGATCGCGAGATGACTGCACAGTTTCATAATCTGTATTGTTTCGGAGGGCGCCTAAATAAACCGGATTTATTGCAAGCGTTACAATCGTTCTCCGGTCCTGGTTTCATATGGCAAACGCCGATTGAAACAGAAACCAAAAGAGCGACTTTGTCACTAAAGGCGGATAGCCAGATAGTCAGACGATTAGCAAGCAGTCCAGCAGTGGATGTTCATATCCACCGAGTTAAATACGTAAATTGCAGTAGGGGTGCGATTCATCCCATGGGTGAGGCATCCGGAATGCGTCGAACCCTAGCACCCGCGAAGCGACAGATCTGTGCAATCAGGTGCGCGATTGCACAAGTTTGTTTGTGCATAGCAGTTCGCGAGCACAACAAATCGGCAGTAGAGCCTGTATCGATTGCAAGGCCCCGAACAAGCGATTGATCGCAAGGATTTATCCGATCACATCGGTCGCGTCGGTCGAGAGGAAGGTGGCCATGCATGACAAAATCATGCACTGCGTTCGCGTCCGATTCGCCGCAACCGTGCGCAAAGGCCCTGCGGCTGGTCACACACGATGATTTTGCCAACCTCGATATTGAGTAACCCGCGTCGACGCAGTGGCGAGGTTTTTATACCCCTGTCGAAAGAACGCTTGTTCAATCCGAGCGAACGGTGACTTGTTGAGCCTTTTTCCAGATTTCCTGGTCTACGGCGTCGACCAGCGGATCGAACTGAGCCAGTTCTACCGCATTATTTCCCTGCTCGTGTTTGCGAAACAGCAGTAAATAGGTTTCGTTTTGGGGGCGGTGTCGGTGAAAGAAGAGCTCTTCCTTCTTTAAGATCAAACCGGCGAGCGCGGGATCATGCGGCGAAGCAGTTGAAGGGGAGTTTTCAGGTTGATCGCCACGAGGACCAGCCAATGCGTCGGTCAATTGCCGCGCGATGTCGCGATAGCCGGCTTCGTTGGGCAATAGGCCATCATCTGCAAAATCCTCGCAACTTACTTTCACAACTGGCAACTCAAACTTCATCGCCACACGATCAATCACTTCGCCGGCGGATCGGATGTGGTCGGTATAGCCTGGGGTCAAGATGCCCGGCAACGCGATAGGGTGCATTAAGATAACCCGTCTTTGTTTTTGCAGCATCGATTCGACCAGGCGAGTTAGGCCTGGTTCCATTTTTGCCACCGCATCGGCCCCGTTGCTCGCTTCGGCAAAACCATAAGCAAGCAGGACGACGGTTGGGGCTGCTAAATCGAGGTCAAATTGCAACCGCTGGAAACCCTTTTCCGGGTTTGGGTCGAACAGTTTTCGAGCAAATGCATAGGTATCGTCACCAGACCAACCGAGGTTCCGCAGACGCAGTTTCCAATCCGGTTTACGAGTTTGTAACTCATATTCCAAAGACGGATCATTTCGCATGCGTTCGATCAAGGTTCCGCCGACAATCGCAATTCGATCGTTCGGCCCGATCAATGGCTGGTCTGCGCTGCAGTAGCAGCCCGACGCAATCGCGTTAACGGCAAACAAAAAAATCGCGATTGCGATCGGTTGGGATAAGAAATGGAATCGCGGCATGGGTTGAGTTCTCCGCCCTGTTGTTGAAGTTTCGACCGCTAGGATACACTAAAAGGAATCGAAAATCACGGCCGTTGTCGCCCAGTGGTTTCGGCGATTGGCAGGTGCGATCCGGCGGCTTGACGCTATCATGGAGTTCACGACGTCGGGCAGGTCGCTCGGCGATCCGATTGCTAAAGAGGCTAAAACCATGAACAATTCGGTCCCATCGTCTTTCCAGCGGTATTGGCAAAGTGCCGACGGAACGCTTGCCCGTTTTCCGTATTTGGAATTACTGCTGGCCTTTTTCGTATCGACGTTCGCGTTGTGCGGCACGACACCTGCCGGGGAGTTCAACGCAACCCTTTCGGTCGGCGACCAGGCTCCCAAGTGGGAAAACCTGGAGGGCGTCGATGGCAAACGGCACGGTTGGGACGACGTCGCCGCTGCGAAGTGCGTCGTGGTGGCATTTACTTGCAATTCTTGTCCCTATGCGCGGGACGTCGAAGATCGGCTGATCGAATTGACCAAGGAGTTTCCCGAGTCGGAAATGCGGTTGGTGGCAATCAATGTCAATGTGGTCAAAGACGATTCGCTCGATGCGATGAAGCAGCGAGCTCAGGAGAAAGCGTTTTCGTACCCGTACTTGCACGATCCGACACAGAAAATCGCGAAAGAGTTTGGTGCGATCAAAACGCCTGAGTTCTATGTGCTCGATTCAGCAGGGAAAGTGGTTTATATGGGGGCACTGGATGACAGCCCGGATGGCAAATCGGTCAACAAGCGATATGTCGCTGACGCGATTAAAGCCGCACTTTTAGGCACAATGCCTCAAACAACAGAAACCGTGCCCATTGGGTGCCGCGTCCGTTACACCGCGCCCCGAGGCGGTCGCTAGGTCGCGTCGAAAGGCTTCGCGTCAACAAACGGCCCACTTCGATAGCGGGGCTGACAAATCCAACGAGTTGACTCAAGTGATGAATGAAGCGCAAAGGCCAGACTTACAGCTGAATCGTCGGCAAGCGATCGGTCGTGGAGCCGCAACCAGTTTGGCGTTTGGACTTCAGGCAAATGGCCCCAAGGCCGATGGAGGCTCCAACCCGACGTCCCCGCTCTCGTTTTTTGTGATCAGCGATACTCATCTGCATGCTAGGAAGGATGAACCGCAATCGATGGAACCGGACAGCGTATCGCTGAACGATCGTTTGATTGACACGCTCAACGCATTGCCCGGCCAAATGCTTCCCCCGGAGCTGGGAGGGGGCGAAGTCGATATACCGCGTGGCGTCATTCATCTTGGCGATGTCGTCGATAGCGGCGATAAAACGGGTGCCGTGTACGACCAAATGACCAAAACCGAATGGAATCATTTTACCCAGCGGTTTGGCTTAACCGGAAGCGAAGGACGGCTGCGATTCCCGATTTATGAGCTGCATGGAAACCATGATAGCCCGCGTCATCAAAATGTTGTGCTCAACGAAATCGCGGCGCGCAATGCACAGCGAATCGGCTTAACGAACCGAGTCGACGGAGGACTGCATTATTCGTGGGATTGGGGCAACATCCATTTCGTCGCTCTGGGGATTGTGGTCGGGCCAAACGGCGACGACCTGCCGGTCAGTCGTTACGAGAGCTTCAAGAGTCTCGATTTTCTGGTGACTGATTTGGAAAATCATGTGGGCAACAGCGGCAGGCCCGTCATTCTTTTGCACCATATCGACTTACTTCGTTATGCACGCCCCTGCGATACCGTCAATCGTGGGGCAAGTCGCGAGTTGTGCTGCAATGGGATGGCGTCTACCGCATGGTGCAATCGTGGATGCGAGGGATCGGCTGGTATCAGTCGCGATGAATGGAGCCATTGCGATGTCGCGGCATATGGCCGGGCGATCGAGCCTTATCACATTGCGGCCATCTTTCACGGCCATTTGCATGCCCGTCGCACAGAGTTTTGGAACCCCAGTCAAGATCCTGCAGGGCGACGTATTCCTGTCTTTGGGGCAAAGAACTCTGGTGCCGGCGGTCTCGATCGAACACTCTTTTATTGCAAGGTTGAAGAAGACGACTTGGTCGTTCGCGAATATCGATCGCGTGGTGAGCAAGGCTGGCATCCCGAACTGGCACAAACGACTTGGTCGCCGGAATTGTGGCGTGCTAAATTGACGCCATGAAAGTGCGCGGCGTCGGAACGCGACAAGCGAGGCACGCATCAATCGACGTGGAATGGACTGGGTTTTAGGAGAGCGGTTTGTGTAGACTTGCACTGGCCCAGGGCGATTGTTTCTGAGCGTCAGGTTGGCGAAATCGGTCGAAGGATTTTTATGGCGTTACGACATACGATCGACAGGGTGCGGCAATGGTGGTTTTTTACAGCGCTCGTCACGCTGTGCGCTTCTACCGGCTTGGTGGACAACGGTTCTTGCTATGGCCAAGTGGTGGATGAACCGCCGTTGATCGGGGCGGCAGGTGCGGATGTCGTCGCTGTTTGTCCTCCAGAATTGCAACCGTCAATCGCCTCATGGATAGAAAGGCGTCGCGCCCAAGGACTGACTGTCCAAGTCATCAAACCAGATGTCACGGCGGAATTGACTCGCAAGCGGATCGCAGATTCAGCATCGATTGGCAAAACCCGCTATGTGATTCTGATTGGCGACCCCCAGTTAGCTCCCGATGGCAACCCAAAGTATCCCCGTTTCTATGTGCCTGCGATTTATCGCCGAGCCGATGCAACAGCGGCTTACCAATCGACGTCTCACCTTCCGGGCGATTATTTGTACGGCGACTTCAATGACGATTCAAAGGTCGACGCTGCGGTCGGCCGATTGCCGGTCAGTTCTGCGCAGCAGGCAGTAGCGATGCTTCAGCGGATCGCCGACTATGAAGAGAGCCGTGATTTTGGCCGCTGGCGTTCGCGAGTCGACTTGATTGCGGGGCTGGGTGGTTTTGGTCCCTTGATCGATGGGGCAATCGAAACGGTCGCCAGCGGAATGATCACGGGTTCGTTGCCAGGTTCGGTTCGAACGCGAGTCACCCACGCAGGGCCCGATAGTTTGTTTTGTCCTGGACCAGGCTGTTTCACCGATACGGTCTTGGAAAATTATTCCGACGGATCGAGATTCTGGGTTTACGCTGGCCACGGCCATGTCCGCGAGCTCGACCGTGTTCCGGCAACCCGTTTTGGTCGCCCTGTCCTAGCGTCCGGAGACGTCGAAAATCTTCGCCGCCCCGCCAGTGCCGCGCCAATCGCGCTGCTGCTTGCCTGTTACACCGGCGCTTACGATTCACCCGAAGATTGTCTGGCCAAGGAAATGTTTCTGGCCGACGGAGGCCCGATTGCTGTGCTGGCCGGTTCCCGCGTGACGATGCCGTACGGCAATGCGTCCGCCGCGATGGGGCTAATCCACTCGGTGTACCACCGCCGACCGGAAAGACTGGGCGACGCTTGGCTGGAAACGCTTTCGGAGATGGCGACGCCCAGCAATGCGGAACCCGAGCTGCATTCGCGGCGGATGGTAATCGACGGCCTGGCAACGCTGTTGGGAGGCGGACGGATTGACGACGAACGTCGCGAACACATGCAATTGTATAATTGGTTGGGCGACCCGACGCTGCGACTGGGACACCCCCAGGAACTGGTAATCAATGACTCAGGACGAATCGTGGCGGGCCAGAAAGTCACCATCAGCGGAATCGTTCCCATGCCAGGCACGCTGACGGTTGAGCTGCACCGGCGACTGGGGACCGTACCAATGAACAAGGCACAGCCGTTCACTGCCAACAAGGTCGATCCCACTCTCGCGCGCTATCAACAAGCAAACGATACCGCAATTTCCAGCAATCAAACGCTCATCGGAGACGCTGGCCCATGGACCGCCGAGCTTCAAATCCCGGCCGACGCGAACGGGCCGATGCGGATCGTCGTCGATCTGGAAAGTTCCGGCGGTTTTGCAACCGGTGTTCAAAGTGTTTGGATCCGACCGTCGGCGACCACTGCCAAAGACTGATTTCAACCACGATCAAAACCCCGCCCGTTTCGCAACGGGCCTTGATGGGAATGCTCGTTGTGGAAAACCGCTTCCATTCCCTATACTTCCCGCGACCGAGGCCCCCTGAGCGCGCCAATCGAGAAGACAGGACTTTGCGTCCAGCTCGATGCCCCTGAAAAAAATCTTTGAATGAGTCAATCCGTGAGGATCACTTCGAAAACCGATGCACAGCAGCCTTTCTTTTTGGGCGTGGACGTCGGCGGGACCGGGATCAAGATCGGTTTAGTCGACGACAACGGAAATACCTTGGCATTTGAGACTTTGCCAACGCTCGAGCCCGACGGCCCCACTGCGGCGATGCGGCGAGTCGCAAACATTCTTGCCCGATTCATTGAACACCTGTCGATCGAACCCGACGAAATTGCAGCAATCGGTTTGGGAGCCCCGGGACCGATGGACCTTGCGGCCGGACTGTTGGTCCAACCACCGCAACTGCCCAGTTGGTGGGATTTCAATTTGCGTGACTGTTTAGCGGAGTTAACCCAACGACCGGTGGCACTGAACAATGACGCCAACGCAGCGGCCTACGGCGAGTTTTGGTTGGGCAGCGGCAAGTCAGCGACGTCCATGGTGCTGCTGACGCTCGGCACAGGCGTCGGCGGCGGTATCATTTCCGAAGGCCAATTGATCAACGGGGCCAACAGTTTTGGCGGCGAGTTTGGCCATCTGATGGTCGACCCTTCGCCAAACGCAAGGCTTTGTGCCTGGGGCGGCGGCCGAGGACAATTCGAAGCCTATGCATCGGCGTCCGCAGTGGCGATTCGCACGCGTCAGCGGTTAACTGAAGGGGCCGCTAGCTCGTTGAACAAAAGCGACGGCGAAGTGACTCCGCTGGACGTCTTTCACGCTGCGGAGCAAAACGATCTTTTGGCCCTTGAAATCATCGACGAAACCGCACAATGGTTAGGGATCGGAATCACCACGATCGTTCACGTGTTGGATCCGGGCATGGTTGTGATCGGTGGCGCGATGACTTTTGGCGGATCGCAGTCGCCAGTGGGCCGTCGTTTTCTCGCAAGCGTGCGCGAGCAGTTTCGCCAACGCACCTTTGATAATGTTTTCGCAGGAACATCGATCGACTTTGCACAACTCGGCGCCGACGCCGGTTATCTCGGCGCGGCCGGATATGCTCGCAGCCGAATGCATTCCAAAACCATGGGTCTTTAAACGGTCACATGCATTCTTAAGACCGTTTCACTTATAAAAAACAAAAATGACTCAATTCATCCGCAACTTTTGCATCATCGCCCACATCGATCACGGGAAAAGCACGCTTGCCGACAGGTTGCTGGAATTCACCGGCACGGTGACCAAGCGTGAAATGAAAGAACAATTACTGGACGACTTGGACTTGGAACGCCAGCGTGGCATTACCATCAAAGCTCGCTCTGTCCAAATGCGTTATAAGTTCGAAAACCAAATCTATCAACTTAACTTGATCGATACCCCTGGGCACGTCGACTTCCATTATGAAGTGTCGAGATCGCTAGCGTGCTGCGAAGGTGCACTTCTGTTGGTCGATGCATTTCAAGGCGTCGAGGCGCAAACCGTTGCGAATGCTTATGCTGCGATGGAGCACGATTTGAAAATCATTCCGGTGATTAATAAGATCGACCTAGCCTACGCGCGGCCCGACGAAGTTGCCGAAGAAATGCACCAAACGCTAGGGATCGATCCTGACGACTGTGTTCGCGTCAGCGCCAAAACAGGGATCGGCGTGGAAGATTTGGTCCGTGCGATCATCGAAAAAATCCCTGCTCCCACAGGCGACGCCGCCAAACCTCTGCAGGCGATGGTGTTCGATTCCAGTTACGATGATTACCGCGGTGCAATCACCTATATCCGCATGATGAACGGAACGGTTCGCAGAGGACAAAAAGTTCGTTTCCTGCGAGCCGGTTCACAACATGAAGTCCTCGAGATGGGGCAATTTGTGCCGCATCGAAAGGCCACCGATGAACTGACCGCGGGGCAAGTAGGATATCTGATTTGCAATATCAAGTCGCTCAGTGACGTTCACATCGGCGACACCATCAGTGTCCCTGGTAACGATGCGGCCGAACCGTTACCAGGTTATGACCGCCCAAAACGGATGGTTTATTGTGGGCTATTCCCGAGCGATGGCCAGGACTTCTCAGAACTGCGTGAAGCTCTCGAACGACTGGCGATCAATGACCCCAGCTTTGACTTCGAGCCAGAAACCAGCGATGCGCTCGGCTTCGGTTTCCGCTGTGGATTCCTCGGACTTTTGCACATGGAAATTGTGCAACAGAGATTGGAACAAGAGTCCGATGTCGACCTGGTGCAAACCGCGCCCAACGTAACGTATGAGATTATCAATCGCCGCGGCGACAAATTAATAATCCATAAACCACAAGATGTCCCCGACCCAGGCGATATCGAAGAGTTTCGACAGCCGATCGTCCGCTGCAGCATTGTTGTACCGATCGAATATATCGGCGCGGTAATGCGGTTGTCCCAGGAGCGGCGCGGGATTCAACGGGGCCAGGAATACATCGGCACCCAACGGGCTATGCTGGTTTACGACATTCCGCTTGCCGAAGTGATTTATG
>DNWZ01000121.1 GCA_003506095.1 Planctomycetaceae bacterium
CCGGCCAGGCTCGGGGCGGTCGCCCGTTCGACAAATGCACCTTGCACGGCGTGCTGACGAACCCGGTCTACATCGGCAAGATCAAACACAAGAACGAGGTCTTCGACGGGGAGCATGAACCGCTGCTGGACACCAAGGTGTTCGAGCAGGTCCAGCGACAGCTGAGCCAAAACGGAGGAGGCAACGCCAACCACCTGGCCAACAAACATGGCGCCTTGCTCAAGGGGCTGCTGCGGTGCCAGGCCTGCGACAGCTCGATGGTTCACACCTTTACCGGCCGAGGGACCAAACGCTACCGGTACTACGTCTGCCTCAACGCGATGAAAAACGGACGTACGTCTTGTCCCACGCGATCGCTGCAGGCGGCGGAGATCGAATCCGCCGTGGTTGACCAGATCACCTGCATCGCTCGCGACCGGGGACTGCGCAGCGAAGTCCTGCGGCAGACCGGTGCCGCAACCGAAGCCGAATTGGCGGAACTGCAAACCCAGCAGAGCCAACTGCAGCGTCAGCTCAGTCGCGACCACGCCGAGATCGGCCGGATCGCGCTAGCGGCCAACCCGAGTGCCGCAACCGCAAGCCGCCTGGCCGACCTGCACCAGCGGGTGGCTAAGGCGGAGCTTGACCTCGGCTCGGTCAAATCGCGCATCGATGATCTGGCCAAGAAGCGTGTCGACGAAGCGGACATCACCGCCGCATTCACCGATTTCGATAACGTCTGGACGACCCTCAGTTCGCGTGAGCAGGCCAAGCTGATGAGGCTGCTGGTAGCTCGCGTCGACATCGAGGCTGACGAGAGCTCGATCGAGATTTCCTTCCACCCATCGGCGATCCGGGAGCTGACCGCCGGCCACATCGGAGACGCAGCATGATCAAGGTCAAACGCAAACTGTCGAGTGCCGGGGTTCAGCGCCGCGCCAATCGGCCAGTTTCCGAGCCGCCGGCCGCGGTGGTCCCCAGGATCTCAAAGTTGATGGCGCTCGCGATCCATTTCGAGCGGCTGCTGCGCGACGGGGAGGTTTCCGACGTCAAGGAACTGGCGCGGCTCTGCCATGTCACTCAGCCGCGGATCTCGCAGATCTTGGCTCTGAACATGCTGGCGCCGGAGATTCAGGAAGAGTTGCTGTTTCTGCCGGAGGTCACGGCCGGTAGGCCAGCGATCCAGGAACGGATGTTGCGGCCGATCGCCGCCGAGGCGGATTGGGGTAACCAACGGAGAATGTGGGGAGAAATCGGTTTAAGATAATCTGAAGATTGAATTCCGTCTTTAGAATCATGAATAGCTCGTCCGCCGGGTATCAGCCACCAACAAATACAATGATAGAGTCTTTCGGACGCGACAGCGGAATTCTCATCAGGCGATATGTGGCGTACTTGGCCTGCCCGGAGCCCTGGAATCCGCGTTCAAGGTACTCAAAGGTGGATTTAGCAACAAATAAAAACACATGCTGATATTCAAGCCCTTTCACGAGTTTAACATCACTCAGCTGCACGGTTTCGCAACGCAATCCGCGCGTCGCGAATGCCACGACAAATTCCTCCAAGTCAGTGCTAAACGCATTGTCCACTACAACCAGTGACGACGGCCAGTGTACCCAGTTAGGACGTTCTCGGATTCGGGTGATTTCAAAGTCAAGTTCATCCCCTGACCATTCGGTGTAGACCTGGGCATATCCATGCGGATTTGGGAATAAGAAATCTCGTCCAAGTGAATTGACTCCCAAGTGCTGATTTCGAAACTCTTCAATTTTATGTTCGGCAAGGAATGGGGTCGACTCAGAAAGCACTCGTATTACTCTCTGGGTTGCCATCCCAACGTTTTCTTTCTGTCGATAGCACTCGTCCAAGCCAAAAACATTTGCCCGTGTAACCTCCACTAACTCGTCGAACGTCGCGTCTGCAAGACCTGATGTCCGCTGTTCGGGATCAAACCCCCAAATTTGGCAAGGATCGAATCCGATCACCACCGAAATTCGGCGATTGCATTGCATCAAGAATTTCAGTTGGTCGACGATCTGACTCGTGGTATCAGGGTCATCCACAACCAAAACGTCCGCTTGCTTTAACTTTGGCTCATCGGCCTCGCAGCAAAGTAAATTCTCGTCGATTCCCGGTGTCGACGCGATAATAAATTCTTTCATGCGAGCAGAACAGAGCATACGAGCATCGGCTCCAAGCTCTACAACTTGCTTGACAAGATTGATCAAGATACTTGTTTTTCCCGTCCCGGGTCCGCCGACGATAAACACCGGAGGCACGCCATCATCACTCGAACCAGAGAAAATATGCTCTATCGTTTCAGCGAGAACTTCCGTCTGCTGAGCGGAAAGGAAATAAAGCCAGTCCGAGCTGTACTCATTCCCAAACTCAGCGAAACTTTCGCAAGGATTTCGGGTAAAGAACTGTAAGACATCAAAACGCACGTCAGGCCAAAAACCGGCGTGTGCGGGTTCTTTCTGATGTTTGTCCGTTTGGTATTTGCCGAACGTATACCTCGAAATCGTCTCATGACCGCCTACATCAAGCAGGTGCACCGAATCTTGAACCACGTCGGCCACCATCCGGTTTGCTCCACTTACATCCACCTCAAGCAGGCCTAGTTGGGGCTGCAGGTGGGCAAGTCGATCGTAACTGAACTTGGCGCGGGATGGATCCTCTCGGAACCTTCGAACTAGGTCATGCGTCGCACCTTCAATTAATCGCTGAAGCGGAACCGATGCTTTGCGATAAGCCCGACGGAAACGTTTCGACATTAGTATGGTCGGATGTGGCATGNNAGCACCGAATATGTCCATGAGAGTCTAGCATACCAGGCCGCATAGACATCCTGATTTGCCGATTCCAGCGACTGCAAAAACTTCTCGTTTAGGCAAATCATTTTTTTTGCTTCGCTGGCTGTCGAGGCTTCAGCGCTGCGGTTGCTGGGTCGTAAAAGTACGTGGCGATTGAGCCGTCCTTGATTCGCTGGATCGTTTCTTCGACGGTTGGCAGCGGAACGAGAAACCATTCCTTGGGACGCACGTGCTCACCAAATCGGTCTGCGAGGGCGACGTCGAGTCGGGCTTTGGCAAGGAATCGGTGTAGCGTGGCTTCCAACGCCTTGCGGTTGATATTGGCCAGTTTGTAGGTGGCCACGAGTTCGGCGTCGGCCAGCAGAAACGTTGGGTCCTTTTTCGCTCCGGCGACTCGTACCTTGGGATCACCGCCAGTGACGCCAATTTTGTGAAGGACTTCGCGGTTGGCTTGCATGAATGGATCCTCCGACAGACTGCGGGCAACGTAGATTGTCCCCGAGGCGGTATCGTCGTCCGCTGCTTCGCTCGAGAAGAGCGGCCCAAAGTCACTGTCATCATCTTCAGACGCCGGTTGAGGAGGAACAATGCGGCGACTGTTTTCGTCCTTGTTCAGCGCTCGCCGGAGCGACCGAAGCAATAAGTCCGACTCGGTACCGTTGTCAAAGATCACCCGCAGACGTCGATCACGCTCGCCATGCTCCGGCGTGAACCACTTGCCAACTTCCGCGACCAACGTTTTGTGACCGTCAAGAATGAACCAATCTCCCTTGGCAATCTGCGTGCGGGTGCTAGTTTTAAACAATTCGGTCTTTTGCAGACCGGAGGCAATATCGGTCTGAACAGCCTCGAACTCGGCGCGGAAGCTTTTGAAGTTTTCGCACGGCTTTCGCTGAGCCACCTCCTCCGGAGAACTTCGCTCGGCATTCCGTTCGGCGGCAGTGCGAACATGCTTCATCGCCAGGATGTCATCGCCGGGGTTGGGGGCGAAACCGAGCGCTTCCAAGAGTTCGTCGTCGGAATCGATCCCGTGGTCTTCTTTGGAATCAGAGACGCGATCGGTGAGCAAGCCGCCATCGTCAAAAGTGCGCAAGAGCTCTAAGCATTCTGGATCGGCGAGTATTCGGTCCAGGCGGACGGCATAGAGTCGCTCGAAGATGTCGCGCTCCTCGCCATGTTGCGGGGCGCGGCCGTGCTGCTCGACGAACCGCTGGATCTCCTCGAAGCCGGCGATGATGCGCT
>DNWZ01000355.1 GCA_003506095.1 Planctomycetaceae bacterium
GGCGACATTCGGTTTTGGTATATCGAGTTGGACCAAGCCGAATTCAGCGGGCCGGACGCTGAAGCGAACCTCGAAAACATCCAGTGGTTAACGCCTCGTGTTTTGGCCCATCAAGAGGCCGTGGATGCCATCACTGCGATCGGCGCTATCTATCCAGCACGGTTTGCCACACTTTTCTCTTCATTAAATGCTCTTCGGAAAAGCGTCCGATCATGGAGCCCAACACTAAACGACTATTTCCGTAAGGTCGATGGGAAGCGTGAGTTCGGCTTGAAGGTGTNNCCGGCGGTCGGGGATACTTGCTGGCAAGGCGTGTTGCCGCTGAAGCAAAAAAACGTCGCTCGGAGACTCTGTCTAGTATCGTTACCGACATCAGCGACATGTTGTCGGATCTTGGTGCTGACATTTCCAGAAGGTCGGTCGTTACGCTCGCAGATCCAGACGACGAGCGAACACTGATCGGCAATATCGCGGTGTTGATCGACCAGGGCAATGAGGGCGTAATCGATAAGGTATCCCATGCGTTTTCCGGACCGTATGACCATGTTTTAAGAGTTGACACGGTCATCTCTGGCCCCTGGGCTCCCTATAGTTTCTGTCCCGATCTGCAGACCGCCGCAGCAGAATCGACGCCGTCTGTCACGTCCCATTCTTGATTAAATGCTGTGCATTTCCCTTTTTGACTTCGTGAAGAATGTGTCCTTCGCGAGCGTCCGGTTTTACAGATGCATTGATCGCACGGTTCATTTAAGTTTGATTCTGTCTGCACGAACCCAAAAGCATTGATGCATTGATACCACTAAAGAAGCATGAATGCATCGTTGGTCCATTGGTATAAGATTGCACACCGCGTTAACTCTCAGTGCAGGTTGGTGCAAAAAGGAAAGTGATCGGTTGTCTTTGTCCCGATACCGATGTATTAACTTCTGGGTTTATAAAATAGCCCGATTGGGCAATTCAGGGCGTTTGTGGTCGCTGTGACTCCTGCGCTTTGTTTAGTGGTCGCCCTCACCGTTTACCAAATCTCTCACAGAGGAAATTGTCATGGCTGCTGTTCAAAAAACAACTGATTCGTCGAGCCTCGCCGAAGTTGTCGACCGTATTCTCGATAAGGGCGTCGTCATTGACGTCTGGGCAAAGGTATCGCTGGTCGGTATCGAACTGCTTTCCGTCGAAGCACGTGTTGTTATTGCTTCGGTTGAAACCTACCTGAAGTATGCCGAAGCGATTGGCTTGACCGCGACCGCTGCTGCCCCGGCCTGAGATTGATCAACGTTGTTAGCGGCGGGCTTGAAGCAATCGCTCGATTCCGCTGCTTTACATTATCAACGATTGATTCATTTCGCCAAGAAAAAAGTTCTTGGCGATTACCTTCCCGGCTCGGCGGAGTAGCGATGGCTTGCTTCTCCGCCGGTGCGGGATTTCAAAGTCGATAAAACTTTCGATTGTCGGATCAGGCATCGATAGTAAAGTTTACCAAATTCTAGAAACGATTTTTGTTGGACGTGCCCACATGCGTCAGAGTCAAGACGATCTAAAGAGTCTCTATGTGAAACTTGCTGCTGCACGTCAAGCAAGAACGCGTTTTGTTGCAGACAATCGTAAGTCCGTTGCGAGTTTTCTTCGCGACGCGTCGGAGCGCCGCGTCAATTACAACAAGCAGACGCTTGCCCTTAGCGCCAAACAAGCACGTGATCGAAAGCGATATCGGGACCGGTCACGACGCGAGCTTGTGCAGGCATTAATGCAAAACCGAAACGAAAGAATCTGGGGCGGCAAACGACTGCGGCGTGAACTGAGTACGAGCACCCGCGACATTCGATGGAAGGTCGCCCGTCTGTTGCGAAGCAGTTGTTCAGACCGGGCTCGTAATGAGCGGTCGCGTATTCGCGACACTTCCGAGACATTAAAGCATGTACAGCGATCGGTCCTTCGCATTCGCAGTTCGGTTCGACACAACATTAAACGTAAATCACAAGCGCTACGGACTAGAGAGGTTTTTTCATGAGTGCCCAGGCATCCCGTTCGTCGAAACCTCGTCTCGACTTAGACCAGCAGAAAGCAACCCCGACCGTCGACTTTGTGCCAAGCGCTAGCAGTGACTTTGTCTTGACGCCATACGTCGCCGACATCACCGATCGTGCGCTGGCTTACTTGGAGATCGGCTATGCCGTACATCTTTCGGGGCCGGCTGGAACCGGTAAAACCACGCTGGCGCTTCACATTGCAGCGCGACTGGGAAGATCGTGCACGCTGCTGCATGGTGACGACGAGTTTCGGGGGTCTGACCTAATCGGTCGCGATGCCGGTTATCGTCGCACCAGTGTGCGCGACAACTATGTCAGCTCGATCGTAAAAACAGAAGAAACACTGTCGGTCGTATGGGCCAGCAACCGGTTAACCACAGCCTGTCAAAATGGGCACACTTTGATTTACGATGAATTTACACGTTCGCCTGCAACCGCAAACAACCCGTTCTTGAGTGTTCTAGAAGAAGGGATTTTAAATATTCCTTCGTCGGGTGATGACAAAGGATACATTAAAGTACACCCAAACTTTCGGGCTATTTTTACGTCCAACCCAGAAGAGTATGTTGGCGTCCACAAGACGCAGGACGCGCTGCTAGACCGGATGATTACGATGGAGTTGGACCATCCTGATCGTGAGACGGAAACATCGATCGTGTTGGCCAAAAGCAAGCGTTCGGCGCCCGAAGCCGGGGTGATTGTCGATATCATTCGGACCATTCGCCAGCGATGTGGATCGAGGAACGGTCCGACTGTCAGAGCGGCAATTGCGATCGCACAGATCATGGATCATCGCGGCTGCACAATGGCAAGTGACGACGCGACCTTTCGAGTTACTTGTCAGGATGTTCTGTACTTCAACGCCTCAAGGCAATCCGAGCCGAGGCTCAGTCGCGAAGACATTGACCGAATTGTACGCGAGACAACTGTAGGATCGATCCGTACGGTTGCCGTTCCTGCATCATCGAAGGACGCTGTTAAACCTGCCGCGACCACCATAGCGGATACTCAAATTGCATCGGCACCGATCTCCAAAGCTATGGAGATAGACGATAATCGCGTGGGGGCAACATCGGAGCACGATGCCCTCGCATCGACGCTCAATTCGCTGGAAACCTTGTCAGAGGCCGTTGTTCACATCTCGCAACCACCGCGCAGCCTTCCAAGGCCACCGATGCTTGAGTCAACGGATGTGGCCGATAGAGATCTTTCTTTGAGTATTCAGTAAAACGCAAACCTCATTAATTTAAGGACACCAGGGAATGCCAGTTGTAGCAAGAAGCGGACTCAATCGGATGCGCACGCACGCAAGCCGCCGACTCGCAGAAAACCTGCGACCGCATGAACTATACATGAAGTTAACCTCTCTGGAAATCGAACGCGCCCGCCGCATCACTGAGCGTGATGCCACACTCGGTCGTCTCAGCATTATTAACGATCGAATCGAAGATCTTGAGCGACAAAAGGAAGATGTGCTTGAGAAGATCGACGCGATCAACAGCAGTGAAGTTATTGCTGCGGCCCCGTCTGTAAAGTCAGCCAGACGTAACCATTTGTCGTATTGAAACGGATTTCCAGAGCGGATTTCCAGGGCGGATATCCATTGGAGTTGCCGATATCGGTAATCATTTCAAGCTGAGACTTCACATCAAATCCTTCAAAACAAAGTTGCACGATGAATGATCTAATGACTTGCCAGTCCAGTCGGTACATCTACGCGTTGATTAAGTCCAGTGATGCTGGATTATTGCAAGTCGATGCACCAGGCGGTATGTGCGGTTCACCGATTGAGTTGATCAACGCTGGTGAAATTTCTGCGGTGGCTTCGGCAACGCCGGAGACCAAGATTCGACCTCAGCGAAAGTACTTGGCGACCCACCAACAGGTCGTCAATTGGGTGGCAGAAAAGTGCAGCATGCTGCCTGTGGCTTTCGGTTTGATCGCTGAGGATCCTGAAGCGGTAACCAGGGTGATTGATTCAAATAGTCCAACCCTACTTGAACAGTTGTCAGTGGTTGATGGTAAGGTTGAAATGTCGCTCACGTTGCGATGGGCAGTCGATAACGTATTCAAGTACTTTGTTTCGCAGTACGACGATTTGAAGGAAGCGAGTCTTTTGATTGCTCGTGGCGAAGCGAGTCGCGACGAACAGATCGAATTGGGAAGGCTGTTTGAACGCCTGTTGACCGCCGAACGCGAGAAGCACACCACACATGTACTGGATATGCTTAGCAGTATTGTTGTTAAAAGTGAATTGCAACCGCAGCGTGACGAGTTTGACGTAATGCGGTTGGCATGTTTGATCAATCGATCGGATGTCGAAGCATTTTCTGAAAAGGTCTTCGATATTGCGAAAGACTTTAGTGATGACTACGGATTCGCATTCAACGGACCATGGGCTCCTTACAGCTTTGTCAGTCTTTCACTGTTTTTGAACGACTGAAGTCGAAAAATTAAAAAGGAAATCGGATGTTCTTCGTGGATGATGTTTTGATGTCGCCATTCAAGGGATTTATGTTCCTGGCGCGCGAAGTCGCCAATGCTGTTGACAAGGAAAGGGAGGATCGGAAGACGAACTTGATGTCGGATTTGACGGCACTACATAAAATGCTAGAAAGCGGCGAAATTTCAGACGATGACTTTGATGATCGCGAAGCGGATATTCTTGATCTGCTGGAACGATTGGAATCCGGCGACTGAACGTAGGGAGTATGGCGATGCCGACAGATGGATCTGCGGAGCGGATGACACTTTGTGATGTTTTAGATCGCGTTTTGAATAAGGGAGTCGTGATCCACGGTGATATCACAGTTGCCGTCGCCGGTGTCGATCTGTTGCACATCAGCTTGCGTGGGTTGATAAGTGCTGTCGATGTGATTGAGCGGGATATGCACGCAGCTCTCGACAAGAGC
This sequence comes from Planctomycetaceae bacterium, assembly GCA_003506095.1. Classification (GTDB taxonomy): domain Bacteria; phylum Planctomycetota; class Planctomycetia; order Pirellulales; family Pirellulaceae; genus UBA6163. The sequence goes on from DNWZ01000355.1 coordinate 4,940, forward strand.
CTGGCATCGAGGAAGTTGTCATGATCAATTTCTGCGACGTTCCCGAAGAGCGTGTGACGCTTGATTCTCGACCTCCAGGCGGTGCTAGTGTTTCCCCGCGTTTGGAGCTCGACCCTGATAACGCTGCCAAGGGAATCGGCCAGCTAGCATTAGCGATTGTTAATCTGTTGCATGAATTGCTTGAACGCCAGGCGATCCGTCGTATGGACAACGGAACCTTGACTGACGAACAGATTGATAATTTGGGAGATTGCTTGATGAAGCAATCCGAAGCAATTGATAAGCTTTGCGAAGCATTCGAGATCGATCGCGCAGACTTGAATCTCGATCTTGGGCCACTTGGCACACTCGTTTGACTCTGTTTTCTGCTGCGGTAATAAGAATGGATGCAAGGGAGTAGAGAAATGAATCGAAGCCAAATCAGTACCGCAACATCATCGTCGTCCGTTGCCGATATTCTAGAAAGGGTGCTGGACAAGGGTGTCGTAATCGCGGGCGACATTCGAGTCAAGCTTGTGGATGTCGAGCTTTTGTCGATTCAGATCCGCTTGGTGGTTTGTTCGATTGACAGGGCCAAAGCGATCGGAATTGATTGGTGGTCCAAAGCAAACGAAGGTTCAGCGTCGTGGGGGAGTTCACAGTCGACGGAACCGTCCGGTCAGTTGGGTGTCCGCTTAAGCGACGTTGAATCGAGATTGAAAGCTTTTGAGTCTGCGTTGATTGATAATTGAGATCAACCGAGAGATCTTAGAAACAGATGCGAGTCTGTTTTCTTGACCGCTAAAGGCTGCGCTTTGCAGCAAGTCGTCCGTGCGACCGAAATCGCATCACCAGCGCTGGGACAATCAGCCAGCATAAGCCTTTGATTGTAAAGAATGCAAGTGTACCGACGATTGCATACCAAGAGCCTTGAAAGAGAGATTCCATCGGTATTCTTTTCTCGGGTTCGGACGATGATTATTCTTTACGACGGCTTTATATCGCGTTACGGACGACTATCCGGTGGTAAGTTGGCGGCATTGTGCCCGCTTGCGATCTTGTTGCTGTCCTTAACAGTTCAATTATCGCCTCGGCCGCACGAAGCCTTGTAGTCTCATGATAACGTTGCATTAATTTGCACTCCGTTACCTATTTTGCGTCGAATTGCCTGCTGGTTTTGCACACGGTCTTGAGAAATAGGTTCGGAAACACGAGCATTTTGCGACCTGATCGGTGCCTGTGAGAATAACCGGAACAGGAAGACTGCAATGATTGGGTGTTATGTTGCTTGCAGGTAATGTGGGCGATTCGGCGTGGTCGAAATTGACTGTGTGGGTCGGCCTACCAACGCCGTTTCTGCCCTTTAAGCAAACGCCATCTTCCGGAAGTTTAAGGACGTGTTCCGATGAGCCGCAATCAGATTCCGACGGCCACTTCGTCTTCTTCCGTTGCTGATATCCTTGAGAGGGTTTTAGACAAGGGGGTTGTCATTGCCGGTGACATCCGTGTCAAGCTGGTGAATATTGAGTTGCTGACCATTCAAATTCGTCTTGTTATTTGTTCCATCGACAAGGCAAAAGAAATTGGAATGGATTGGTGGAATACGGCGATCGAAAAAAGCGACCAAGCGTCAGTTGAGGAGGCGTCCCAGGATGCGGCTTTGCTTGCGTCGCGTCTTGAGACCGTGGAATTAAGGTTGCGTGATTTCGAAGCTGCGCTGACGAGTGGAGACTGAGTGATGATTCAACAGGCTTCCATTGAAAACACAACCGTTCAGTCATCGACGACGATTGAAGACGCAACCAGTATAGATGCGGTGATCGCGGGATTTATTGCCGCGTGTGCGCAAACGTTGTTTCAGACTCGCGTGCATGTTGAGAAGAAAGCGCCGCGATTCAGTCTGTTGACGATTGGCCTGACGTTGGTTGTGGCAGTTCTTTCAAGCGTTGCAGCGGTCATTCTGTTTACCAACGGCGCAACGCCTTTGCAAATCGTGCTGTCAAGTATTGGTGAAGTGTTTCTGTTTGTGATGGTTGCGATGAGCGGCCTGATGGATCTGCAGGGAAATCACAAGCGACTGGTTAAGCGTGAAATCGAAGCTGAGCTTTCCAAATATCAGGAAATGGCGACCGCATTGTCTGGTCTGGTTAAGTTGCGCAGCCAGTGGAGTAAGAGTATCCTTGGGTTCGAAAGTCAACTTGCTGCAGTTAAGACGCAGATCGATCTGGCAGGGCTGGAGTTAGAAGTCGAGCGCAAGACGCTGGATGAAGTTTCTCGGTCGATTGTAATCGCGCGAGATGAGCATCAAGATGTCCTTGGACAGATCAGCAGAAGCAAGGATGAGGCCGCGGTCTTGCATCAACAGGCTGATTCATTGAACGTTGAACTGGTTGGTTTAAATGATCAGATTGCAACCGTATCGGAACAGTTGGATGAAGTAAGTGGCAAAGTCAACGAGAAGCAAAAGCAACTGGATCTAGTCTCTGAGGAACACAGCACCGCAACCTCTGATCTTGCCAAATTACAGAACGAGAACTCAGAGCTTCGCGACATTAATCGGGAATTGACGCTGCAGCGAGACGATCTGGAGCAGAGCGTGGAAACGCTCGAGCGAAACGTTGCAACGCTTGAGGCACTGTCGCTTGAGCTCGCTTCTGTGAAGGAAACGCTGGTTCAGCGCCGCCAGGAGAACGATGACGCCTTGCTGGTTAACGAGGGCATTTCTGAGAAACGCCAGGCTTTAGAGTCTGACCTAGCAGCGGCTCAAGCAAAACTAGATCAACTAAGATCAGAACTCCATCAGCTTGATGGCGAGTTGCAGCATGTTCGAAGCGAAACCTTGGTCGCCCAGCAGGAGCGTTATGGCATTGCCGCTGCGATCGCAGCGCAGCATGCCCAAGGCGATGAGTTGGCGAATCAATTAAGTGAGGTGCAGCGTGAAATCATGGATCTCCGGCGCGTCGCTGATCAGATTGACGTGGATAATCGACAATCGCAGCAAACGCATGCGATTTTATCAAGGACGGTTGATTGCCTGCGCCGAAAATCGATTCGATATAAGTTACGGATTGGCCAGTCCGAACTGTTGGTTGACCAGCATGCGATGGAGATCCAGTCGCAATTGGCGAAGCGTGAACAGATTGAACAGTGTCTTGCCAAATTGGACGCACAGGTTGCCGAGGCCAGTGATGAATTAATGCGTCTGGAACCTGCAAGGGCGGAATTACGGTCAATCACGCAGCAGAAGGATCAGGTGGTTTCTGCGTTGGAGAGTCAGTATCAAGCGATCGAGAATGTAACGAATGAAATTGACCGTGGGCACGCGAATCTATCGCAAATTGCCGATCGCACTGCGGCAATGGAGTCAGAAGCCGAGGCACTGCGAGTCGAAGTATGCGAATTGCAGGCTTCAAAGTCTGCGTCGGTGGTCGAGGCCGAACGAGCCGCGTCCGATCTGACAGCACTGCGCGAGGAACTTGCAACGCTTGCGATTAGTCGACAGGATCTGATTGAAACGAATCAGCGTCTCGAGGTGGCCAAGCAAACGGTCGAAGCCGAAGCCGAGGGTTTGCGAGTCCTTTTAGCCCAGCTTTTACAGCAGGTCGTGGATCACGAGCACGATCGTGACCGGGTTGTCGCCGAGCATTCGTCCTTGGTTGAGCGGAAGACGAGCCTTGGCCAGACAATAGGGCGTCTTGAGCAAGAACTTCAGGCGTTGCGTGATCAATACTCAGCGACCGAGCAGTTACAGGTTGAATTGGTCGGTCAGTGTGACAACCTGCGTGAACGTTCTGTGGAGATCGCTGAAAAGAATCGTCAAGCTGCGGATGAGCATTCCCGGATGAAAGATCTTCAGGAATCACTCAGTGATGAGATTTCCAGTGCTCGTGCCGAGATTGGTCGATTGCAGATGAAGGCGGTCGCGTTGAAGGCACAGGAGACATCGCTGCGAGGTGAAATCGATGAGTTGACCCTAAACCAAGAGCGACTCAATCATGAAGCAGCGGAAGCTGAGAACCTAATCGCTGATCTTCATGGCCAGGCTGACCGTTTACAGGAAAGTTTGCGATTAAAGGATGCGGTCCGATTGCAGATTTTAAAGCTGACCGAGGAGAAAGAGCTGCTCAGTGGCCAAGTTGACAACGCAAACGGGGAACTGGCTGTTTTAGTTGAGCGGAGTGCCGAATCGACTCGGATCCTTGATGATCTTTCGATGCGAATCGCCCATGCCAACGAACAGATTAAGTCGCACTCCGAGGTTCTTGCTAATCACGAACAAGATCTGAATAGCAAGCAATCGCATTTTGACAGTCTCACCTCGGAAATTGAGGAATCACAAGCGAGGTTGCGATCCGTCCAGGACGAGTGTCAACATCTTCTAGAGACGCGAGAGCAGGCTGAGAGTATCAATCAGAAACTGGCGGCTGAAACCGAGCGTCTGCAGCAGGATCGACAAGAGTGCTTGCAGGTTGTCGCGGCACGCGAGATAGCTGAATCGCAATTGGTGGCTATACAAAGGCAGATCGACGATGCAGAGGTCACAATGAATGAGATGAATGAAGAGATTAAATCGGGACAGCGCAAGTTGGAACAAGAAAAGTCTGAAATCGAGCAGATGATGATCAATAAGACCCGTTTGAATGATGAATTGCATGATTCTCAGCGGCAGTTGGCTGAAGCCGCTAAGCGACGGGATGAATTACAGGACGAAGCCGAGTCATTTGCCCAGCGATCGGATGGGCTGCGACTAACGATTGGCCAGTTGGAGCATGAAGTTGATCGACTGGAAGCGGTCAAGCGCGAGGGCGAATTGCTTAGGCAGCGAAATATCGATTTGGATCGCGAGCTTCTTACCAAGCAGCAGAGTCTGCGTGAGGCAGAGGTGGGCGTCGAGAATCTGCAGCAGCAGATCGAGACGCTTTCGGGCGCGATTGCTAAACTGCATGAAGAGCGTGGCGAGAAAGAAGCTGACTTACAACATCTGAATCTACGGACTGATTCACAACAGCAGTTGCTTTCGGATGCCCGAAGGCGTCAGGAAACTGCTGAGCAGTCGATCGCCAACCTCGACAACACAATCGCGGACCGTGAGCGGGATCTGCATCATTTGGATCGCTCCATTGAGGCCGGGTTGTCTGAAAAACAGAAGCTACAAACCGATCTTGATGAAATGAAGGCGACGGTCGCAACGTGGAGCTCGCGGGCCGACGAAGCGCAAAGGAGTCTAGCAGAGTTGGATTCGATGCGAGCGGAACAAGCGAGTTTGATTTTGTCGATCCAAGAAGAGCAGTCAGCCTTGGAGGCGAATCGGCTGCAGCTGAATGAAGTTGAACACGCGCGGGCTGCTGCCCAGCGCGAGTTAGAGACTGTCCAAGCGGAAGTTGACGCATCTAAAGCGTCGGTTGACGACATGCGTGTCACCGTTAGTGCGTTAACGGATCAGGTTCAACAGCTATCCAGCAGCAAATGGGGATTGGAGGATGAGCTGGTGCGTTGTGAGTCAGATCTGGAAGCGAAGCAGCGGGAGATATCGACGATTGAGTCGCGCGATATGCTTCGTCAATCACTCGTCACGAAAGAACTGGACGAGGCGGCGATGCGACTATCCGACA
>DNWZ01000010.1 GCA_003506095.1 Planctomycetaceae bacterium
TTGATCCCGAGGGAGAATGAGTTGCTTCCCGGCCATCGAGGCAAGTGATTCTTGCGTTGGGCAGGCTTCGTCGAAAGCGTCCTTAGCGACGATCACTCGGTAGTCATCGTCAATGCTCCACAAGCCAAGATCGAATAGCCAGTGAGCATTTTTGCAAAGTGCAATGCCGTTTTGTGGATCGTCGTTGCGGGAACGTGCGAATTGGTGGATGTGGGCAGCATCGACGATCGAGTGGCCGGTGATTGTGGTGATACGGTATCCGGTCAACGCACAGGTGTGACAATAGGCGGCGACGACATCGACGCGAAAACGCGCTGTGCGACCTTCGGCGCGAGCTTCTCTATCAGCTTGGATGGCGAGCTCGTCGAGCACAGTTGCATCGTCAGGAGCTGCGATGCCTGACAATTCATAAAGTGCGACTTGTTCAGCATGCTCGAAGTAGTTCGAGATTAGCGTGTATCCGGCAGCTTGGCGGAAATCCGCCGATTGAATGGCTATAAAGAATTCGTCAGATAACTTGATTGCGGTAGTTGAATCGCGGTGCGTTGATTCAGTTCCGTCAGCTTTGAGCGTTCTCCAAAGTTTTGATGAGCGTGTGTGATGAAAAGGTAAGCGTACATCTGGCGGCTGTGAGCGTCGATGCGCGACTATTGACCAATAAACGGAAAAGCGGAAAGCGAGGTCTGGCGTCAGCTTCAGTTCTGGTGTCGTCAACACGCCCGATCTGCCGAGTTCCAAAATGACAAGAATCAACAGCGGTTTGTGGGGCGCAACGCCTTTCGACCGATCAACTCGCAGCTTGGCGAGCTTCTTAATAATACCGGCATATTTGTTCAACACGAATGCATTCTCGTTTCAAATTGTCGTACTATCGAGCCATTCGGAATTTTACGGAATCTCTTGGCTGTGTGCATCGGTGCTCTCATCATTGGCAGTCGTCATCTTTATTTCGTCAGTGACCCTCTTCCAGGAATCACTGGGCAAAGCGTACAAGAGATTCGATAGCGACGAGGCTGTAAGATCATCGACATCTGCTGGGAGGCGATGCCAAGCTTTTCGCACCATCTTCAGTGCGCGGATAGATCGCAATAATTCACGCCTAATCGCGTCGACAGCCGCCTGTTTTTGAGCATGGGTGGTCAATTCGGTCGCGTCCCTATATCGCATCGTTCGGTAGTGAAATTGAATAGGACTACAGCATTCTCTCCACAACGGAGGTCCTTTTCGCATGCAGTCACCACAAATACCCACTTCCAGATTGTCAAGAACTCGCTCGCAAACTCCGCAAGTGGCACGCGTTCCTTCACTCATTCCATGCTCCCCTGTTGCGGCGACGCCACAAACGGATGCCGCATTGTCCCGATGCGTTGCTCATTAATCAGTTACCAGTTGGCTCCACAGAACCTTTGAAGTTAGTTCAATAGACGCAGCAGTTTTCGTCATTCGGCCACCGAGCATCGCTTTTCCTTCCCACAGTTTAGTATTGTCACGGGACCAGTCGATTTTGCGAAGCTTGCCAAGCTTCTGTTTCCATGTCTTCGGATAACGTGCAATAACCGCCGTCCCGAAGGTCGCGATTGCACACAGCGTTACACCGTGCGCGTGGACGGTCTGTTTTCTGAGATCAACGCGTGGCGTTTCGGATGTCCAGTCGGGCATGGCGTCCTGAATTGTCTGCCAAAATTCAATCGCGTGGTTGATCTTATCGTCAATTTGAAGATCGGATTGGTTTGAAAGCAAGACTTCATTTGCTTGGTAAAGCGCACTGAATGTGAAAAGGTTCTTCGAGCGATTGGAGATGGTGGTTTTGCCCATTTCGATTGAGTCCTTGAACGCTGGCACGTTCGCGATGACCTCACGAGTGATATTGGCGATCGGGTCGGTTGTGTCGCTGACGATCCGCTCCGATCGCCCGGACTTTCGCTGATTGGATTTGATGTCGCCAAGTCTGCGCCCGTCGCCGATCTGAGCCGGGAAGATCACGACTGGAATCGTTTCGTCGTTCAGTTCTTTGTTGCGTTCGACTGCTTCTGCAATTCCTAGCGCACGGTATAGACCGTCGTGGATTCGGACGTTCGTGTTTATCGCAAAGACCAGCACACCGGCTGCGACGTTGCCCGATTCCGTCTGTGCCGAGTCGAACACATAGTCTCCGTCGATGGAAACAGTTAATGCTGGTAACACGTAACTATGGCGATTCTTGACGATGTAGTCGGCGATCGTCTTCGGCCGGTCTCGGTCTAGCGGGACTGCGTTACCCTGCTTGCATTCGGATTCGATGAGTTTGGACAAAACGTCGAATGGAATTGCTGTCGTGAAATACTCTTGTCCCGCCTGAAACGCGCGGATCGCTGGCAGGCTGTAGGTAAAGCCAGGCGGCTTGTTCACGGAAGATTTCGTTTTATTGGCCATGCTGGACAGTTTATTCGATTGACGTCTCAGCCGGAAGTCTCTAACGTTTTCGGGAAGTGTTGGCCGACACTTCCACAAAAAGGGTTTGAAATGAGCTATTCGCTGATGACGGTAATTGACCGACAAGCCAATAATGAGCACTCCGCATTCAAAGAAGAAGGGTTTCGTGTTGTCATTCTTCGCGTGATTGAAGAACTGCAGGAATTGTATCTGTGGGATGAGGTGCCTTGGATCGTTGGCTATAGCGGTGGCAAAGACTCTAGCGCTGTGTTGCAGCTTGTTTGGCTGGCGATTTCGAAATTGCCGGCCGAGAAGCGAACGAAGCCAGTCCACGTGATTTCGACGGATACGCTTGTCGAGCAACCGGTCGTGGCCGCTTGGGTCGATGCGTCGCATGCGAAAATGAGGGTGGCGGCTGTGGAGCATGGGCTGCCAATCACGCCGCATAAGCTGACGCCGGATACGAAGGACAGCTTTTGGGTGAATCTGATCGGGAAGGGGTATCCTGCGCCACGCAAAAAATTTCGTTGGTGTACCGAGCGGATGAAGATCAATCCGTCCAACCGTTTTATCCGCGATGTGGTTCGCGAATCGGGCGAAGCGATGCTGTTGCTGGGGACTCGCAAGCAGGAGAGCCAGCGCCGTGCAAGGACGATGGCCGAACATGACAAAAAGAAGATTCGTGATCGACTGACGCCGAACGCTAGCCTGCCCAATTCGATGGTCTACACGCCGATCGAAGACTGGACTAATGATGATGTTTGGTTGTTCTTGATGCAGGTGAAAAACCCTTGGGGGCATACGAATAAATCGCTGCTTGGGATGTATCAGAACGCTTCGGCCGATGGTGAATGCCCGCTGGTGGTCGACACGACAACGCCGAGCTGTGGTAGCAGCCGATTCGGCTGCTGGACCTGCACGTTGGTCGACCAGGATCGGTCGATGGAAGCGATGATCAAGAATGATGATGAAAAGTTGTGGATGACTCCGCTGCTGGAGTTTCGCAACGAGTTGGGCGATTTCAAGAACGAAGCGACGCGTCGGGACTATCGCCGGATGAATGGCAACGTGTTTCTGGGGACGAATAAGTCGAGCGGCGATTGTTATCTGGTGCGTGGCCCCTACCGGCCAAAATGGCGGCAATATTGGTTGCAGCGGTTGCTGGAGGTGCAGGAGGAGATCCGCAAGATCGGACCGCCGGAAGTCGCCCAGATCGAGTTGATCACGATGGACGAGTTGCATGAAATTCGCCGAATTTGGTTGCACGAAAAACATGAGTTCGAGGACGCTGTGCCGGTGATCTACCAAGAGGTTACGGGCAAGGTGTTTGAATGTGTCGATGCTGACGATCGATTGCTGGGGCGCGAGGAATGGTCGATTCTGAATGAGATCTGCGGCGATGACGAAGATTTCTTGCAGTTGCAGATGCAGTTGCTGGATATCGAACGGAAGTATCGCAGCATGTCGCGGCGCAGTGGCGTCTTTGATGATCTGGAATCGTGTCTGAAGAAGGCACAGTTCGAAAGCGAGGAACAGGCGATCGCGGCGCGTCAGGATCAAGAGGAACGTCGCCGTCGAATTGACGATCCGAGCCACAATCCGATGCCGCAAACCGGGTTGCTGTTCGATTTGGATGAGTTTGACGAAACGGAAGTGTTTCAAATTGGTAAAGGGAGCGGCGAATGATCCTCGATCGACTGACGCTTCATAACTTTTGTCTTTATAAAGGCCAGCAAGTTTTCGATCTCGCCCCGGAAAGCCGCGAGCGATGTGTTGTTCTGGTTGGCGGTTTGAACGGTGGCGGGAAAACAACTTTGCTAGACGCGGTCCAGCTCGCCTTGTACGGCAGCCGTGCGCAAGTGTCGAAACGCGAAGGGATTCCCTATGACAAGTTTCTTCGCAACTGCATCAACCGTGGCGTCGATCCGTCGGATGGAGCATCCGTGGGATTGCAATTTCGCTACGTTTCCGAAGGCCAGCAGAAACTGTATGAGGTGCGGCGTTCGTGGGCGCAGAAGAAATCGAGTGTGCGTGAAACGGTCAACGTGCTTTGCGATGGGTTGCCCGATCGGCATTTGTCAGACCACTGGAATGATGTTGTCGAGGAATTGATTCCGCTGGGTATTTCGCGTCTCTTTTTCTTTGATGCCGAACAGGTCCGTTTTTTGGCGGACGACGATTCATCGCACGTCGCCTTGGGCGCGGCGGTAAAATCGTTGCTCGGTTTGGACTTAGCCGAAAAGTTGATCGCGGATGCGAGTATCATCGAGAACCGATTGTCGACACGGCTGGCGGCTTTAAGCGACGATCCGAGCTATAAGTCGCTGATGGCTGAGGTGGCGGAGTTGTCACAGCAGGTGACCAGCAAGAAACAGCAGATCGGCGGACTGGAAAATCGCCGATTGCAAGCTGTCGCGGCCGAGAAGGCCGCGGATGAAGAGTTCAAGCAGCTCGGCGGACCACACTGGCTGAACCGCGAAGCGCGCAAGGCTGAGTTGACACAGACTCAGGCCGAGGAGCGTCGACTGAAGGAAGAGCTAGTTCGGATTGCTGGAACCGATTTGCCGTTGATGCTGGTCCCGAATCTTGTTCGACGAACGTTTGTGCAAGACCAACAGGAACAACAGGCTCGCGAATCGAAGGTGATCGCCAAAACGCTGGTCGATCGTGACGGGGTGATTTTGAAGCGACTGAAAGACGAAGGGGCCAACAAAGACGTACTTGCGTTGATTAAAAAAGTGCAAGATCGCGATCGCAAAGAACGCTTGAAACTCGCCTCAACCGCTGCTCGTCACGGACTGTCGGATCGCGCTCGCGTTGTTGTGGAAATGCTGGCGGAAGA
>DNWZ01000501.1 GCA_003506095.1 Planctomycetaceae bacterium
GCGGTCCAGGAAATCGGACGGCGAAGCGAAGGGATGCGTGCGACGGTCGGCCAGATTGTGGTCCACCCGAACGCATCCAATGTGATTCCCGCCGAGGTCTATCTTTCGCTGGACATCCGGCACGGCAGCGATTCGATTCGCTTATCAACCGTTGACGAATTGGTACGGATCGCCGCTTCGTTTGCGAGTGATGACGGCGTCGACTTTGGCGTGACGCGACGAAACCATACCGACTCGGTCGCTGTTTCGCCACGAATGACGTCGATCCTGCACTCTGCCGTGATTGATGCCGGAATCCGGCCACTGGAAATGGTCAGCGGTGCGGGGCACGACGCAGTGGTGATGGCATCGCGGTTTCCGATGGCGATGTTATTCTTGCGTCATCCCGGTGGAATCAGCCACCATCCGGACGAGCGAGTTGATGTAGAAGATGTCGCTGTCGCGATCGATGTGTTGGAAAAGTTTGTCAGCCGATTGGCAATTGAGGAGACCAGCGTTTGAGCCCAATCACCCCACGTGGCGATCGTTCGCCAGCTTCGCTGAGTCCGTTCGGTTCGACGCGCACGCGAATCGCGCCGGATCATGCGATTATCGGCCCCGATTCACATGTCACATCGCCGCTGGCCAACTGGATTCAAACCAGCGGCGTGGTGCTGATCAGCCCGGCGATGGGTGCGGCGCCGCGTGCGCCGCGTTTTGTCCAGTATTTGGCCAAGCTGACCAGCCGCAGCCGCAGCGAGCTCGCCGAACCGGGCGTCCAGCGATTGGTTTATGTGCTCGACGGTGAAGTCGAAATCGCCGGACGGTTGCTAGGCATCGACGGTTTTGCCTGGCTGCCGCCGGATCGCCCGACGATGATTCGCGGCGTGGGCGACGCGGAACTGCTGGTCTTTGAGAAACGGTACGTGGCGCTGGCCGGAGCGGATGTCCCCGAGCCGGTGATTGGCAACTTGGCCGAACGGGTCGCCGAGCCATTTCTGGGCGATGCAGACGCTTGTTTGGCGACACTGTTGCCGACCGAAGCGGGGTTTGACATGGCGGTAAACGTCTTCACGTATCAAAGCGGGGCCACGCTGCCATTTGTCGAAAGCCATGTGATGGAACATGGCCTGTACATGCGCAGCGGTCAAGGGATTTATCGCTTGGGCGACGATTGGTACCCAGTTGGCCACGGCGATTCGATCTGGATGGCGTCGTATTGCCCCCAGTGGTTTGTGGCGATGGGCAATGGGCCGGCCAGCTACATCTATTACAAAGACATCCACCGCGACCCGATGATTTTTAAGTAAACGCTGCAAGCTTGACACCGTTTTCGCGGATGCCGGTTCAGGAACCACCGATTTTTGCCGATGAATCAGCGACCGAGGGCAAACTTCCGTTTTGCCGTTGCAAGGATCCAGGCGAGCGGTAAACTTGGGGCGAAAATTCAACGATCAATCCGGAAGCTAATACCTGATGACGATTTCGAAAGAACGTAAAGCCGCCGTAGTTGCGGAACACCGACACAATGACACCGATACTGGCTCGCCAGAGGTACAGATTGCGATCTTGACCGAGCGAATCAACGGTCTGACCGAACACATGCGAACTCACCGACGCGATTATGCTTCGCGACGCGGCCTGTTGGGTTTGGTTAGCCGTCGACGACGCTTGCTCGACTATGTTCGCCGTCATGATCCCAAGCGATACTTGGACATCATCGGTGTCTTGGGCATTCGTAAGTAGGTGTTCATTGATTGGCGTTTGGTTTTTTCGGATTAGGCGATTGGCCTGATTCGTTCTGGCCGAGGCGAGTCATACTTCTGAACACGTGAAAAAATAGTTGCGAAACGGCATGGTTTCGCACTGAGTTAAGTTGAGCGGAGGTCGATGGTGTGGCCTCGTTTTGGACCCTTGGCGGAATGTTTTACGCAATCGCGATTTTCTTCCGCAGTGGTTCGAACGGTCTTCTCCCTTGTCGCTAATTCGGCTTATTTGGCCGATCACACCCAAGCGATCTAATTTATGGACGGACGTTCATTGCGGGATTTCTCCCCTTCTCTATCGGACTGCGAGCGATCGATCCTTTGGATTGCGTTTGGCGGTACCGATTCGCAGCCGATCCCTTGCGAACTCGGATTGCAATTTCTTGCCACACAAGTTGAGGGGGATAAGGTGCTTGGAAAAAAAATTGGATATTGTTTTGAATTGAATGTTTAAACGATTTGTTGTTGTTTGAATTGACTGACGTAGTAATCGGTAGGATGAAGGAAAGTAAAAGTGACTGAGAAAAAGATTCGAGTAGAACGAAAAATCGGCAACTTGGTGTTGTCGTTCGAAACAGGCCAGTTGGCCAAGCAAGCTGAAGCATGCGTTGTCACGCAATATGGCGAGACAGTTGTGATCACCGCGGTCGCAACAGGTGCGCCACGACCGGGAATCGATTTTTTCCCGCTGATGTGCGATTATCGCGAACGAATGGCTGCGGCCGGAAAGTTTCCCGGCGGCTTTTTAAAGCGTGAAGGCCGTCCGACGACCAAAGAAACTTTGGCCAGCCGACTGATGGACCGTCCGATTCGCCCGCTGTTCCCCAAGGGATTCAACGACGAAGTCCAGATTCAAGCGTTTGTCGCATCAAGCGACTTACAATCCGATGGCGACATTTTGGCAATGAATGGCGCCGCCTGCGCCCTGCACATCAGCACGATGCCGTTTCAAGGTCCGATCGCATCGGTTCGAGTCGGCAAGGTTGACGGAAAGCTGCTCGCGTTCCCCACGCACAGCGATCTGGAGAACAGCGAACTGGATATGTTGGTCAGCGGTTCACGATCGCAAGTTGCGATGGTCGAAGGCTTTGCCCAAGAAATGCCCGAAGACGAAATGCTCGAAGCGATCCAATTCGCGCACGCCGTCATTCGTGAAGTGATCGACCTGCAGGAAGAGCTTTACCAGAAGGTCAATCCGGTTAAGAAAGAGTACATTGCGCCGGCCGACGATGGGCTTTTCCAACGTTTGAATGACGCTTATTACGATTCCTTCCGTGCCGCCAAGCAGACCAACGGCAAGGCCGATCGAGCCGCTGCGGTTCGCGCCCTTCGCGACCGTGCGTTCTCCGAAGTGATCCCCGAACCGACTGCACCGGGTGCAATTTCCGGCGAGCGTTTCCGCGTGGTTTGGCACGAACTGGAAGAGAAAGTCGTTCGCGACCTGATCATCGCAGGCACGCGTCCCGATGGTCGCGACCGTACTAGCCTGCGACCCATTTATTGCGAAACCGACTTGTTGCCACGAGTTCACGGTTCGGCACTGTTCCAGCGTGGCGAGACCCAGGCGCTGATCACCGTCACGCTCGGAACGTCGCGTGACGAGCAACGCGTGGACGGATTGCAGGACGAGTTCAGCAAGAAGTTCATGCTCGACTACAACTTCCCCTCGTTCTCGGTCGGCGAATGCCGTCCAATTCGTGGGCCAGGACGACGTGAAATCGGTCACGGGATGTTGGCCGAGCGAAGTGTTTCGCCAGTGCTGCCTTCGCCCGAAGAGTTTCCTTACACGATTCGCGTAATCAGCGACATTTTGGAATCCAACGGCAGCAGTTCGATGGCCAGCGTTTGCGGTGCAACGCTCGGTCTGATGGCAGCCGGTGTTCCGAT
>DNWZ01000163.1 GCA_003506095.1 Planctomycetaceae bacterium
CAGGTGCAGGCGATGCCGGCGCAGGTGCAGGTGCAGGCGATGCCGGTGCAGGAGCAGGCGATGCCGGCGCAGGTGCAGGAGCAGGCGATGCCGGCGCAGGTGCAGGCGATGCCGGCGCAGGTGCAGGTGCAGGCGATGCCGGCGCAGGAGCAGGTGCAGGCGATGCCGGCGCAGGTGCAGGCGATGCAGGTGCCGGCGCAGGTGCAGGCGGCGGAAATCAGGTCATCACTGGCGACAACGGGAATAATCAAATCACCGGCGGCAATGGAGACGATCTGCTCGACGGCCGAGGTGGTGACGACATCATCAATGGCGTCGATGGCAACGACATTCTCATCGGTGGTGACGGCAATGATCAACTCTTCGGCGGCAACGGTAACGACCAACTCGATGGCGGCGCCGGTAACGACCTGCTCGACGGCGGTAACGGCGACGACCTCCTCAGTGGTGGCGACGGCAATGACCAGCTCTTAGGTGGTGAAGGTAATGACCAACTCCTAGGCGGCAACGGCAACGATGTGCTCGACGGCGGCCCCGGCGATGACGTCCTTGATGGTCAAGGTGGTGACGATGTCCTTAGGGGCGGCGATGGCAATGACTTGCTTCGCGGCGGTGACGGCGACGACCAACTCTTTGGTGGCAACGGGAACGATCAACTCTTTGGCGGCAAGGGCAACGACTTGCTCGATGGCGGCAACGGCAATGACCAGCTGTTCGGCGGCGACGGTGATGACCGCTTGATTGGTGGTGCTGGCAACGACTTGATCGATGGCGGTGCCGGAACCGATGTGGCTGTGTTCAATGACGTGTCGAACGTCATCAGGCTGGGCAATGGCAACATCCGCGTAACGAGTGGCGACGGTGTTGATGAGTTGGTAAACATCGAATTCATTGAGAACAACGGCCAACGGCTCAGCGTCCAAGATGCACTGCAGCAGTTCAGTGGAGTTCGCTTCATTGGCACCGATGGCGACGATGTTTTTGATGATGTCGTCGGCTCGGATCAAGATAGCCCCGGCGACGATTTCCTGGACGGCCGTGGTGGCAATGACACCCTTTTCGCTGGCCTAGGCAATGACACGGTTCTCGGTGGCGATGGTGACGACAGGTTGTTCGGTGAGGGCGGCAACGACCTCCTCGATGGCGGCAACGGCAATGACCAGTTGTTCGGCGGCAGCGGCGACGATCGCTTGATCGGCGGTGCTGGCAACGACCTTCTCGAAGGTGGAGACGGCAACGATGAACTCTTGGGTGGTTCCGGCAACGACCGGCTGGTCGGTGGCCGCGGTAACGACCGCATCGATGGCGGTGACGGCATTGACGTCGCAGTTATTCGAGATGTTAAGTTCGTGGTTCGCTTGGCCAACGGGAACATCGGTGTACAGAGTGCTGACGGCGAAGACGAATTGTCCAATGTGGAATTTATCGAAACCCGAGGTAAAGTCCTCTCAATCGAAGAAGCTCTCAAGAAGTTCGCTCCGCCAAGCAAGCTGAAGGTCTTAAAGGCTCCGCTCAAGCTCTTCAAGAAACTCTTCTAAGCTAGTTTGATACCACGATCCTAACGAGGCGATGCCGGAACTCTTTTCCGGCATCGCTTTTTCGTTTTGGCACCTACACAAGCTTGGGCACTTGCATCTCACAAATCTTGATCGCATCGACCGCGACCGATGCATCCAACGCCGGATCGATCCGTCCCGACAAGATGCTTCGTGCCGCGGCATCTAGCTCCTGCGCAAAGATTGCGATTGAATCGCCCCCGTCAAAAGTCGGCCGCTCGACCCGACCGTCGCTGTGAGCGATCACCATGGGAATCGCTGCACTACTGCCGTCACCAAACGCCGCACTCTCGAATTGAACGTTTGCCAATTCGAATTGAACATCAAAGCCGTGCGTGAAACCGCGAGACGCTTGATCAATCACCCCCGATGTGGCACTAGCGACGATCTCGTCGTCGGCGAACTGAAATACCGTCTCAACATACTTCGGAACGCCATCTCGCATCCTGCAAACCGAGTGTGCCTGCGTTGGCATCCCCAACAACATGCGAATCAGGTGAGCATCGTGAACATGCAGATCGACCAGCGGCCCGCCCACCTTCGTCGCATCATAAAAATCGGGCACCCAGTCCGGCGGCCCGATCACACGTTTGAAATGACCACCCAACAATTTGCCGAATCGCTTGTCGGCAACAGCGTCTGCCAAGAGCCGGTATTCAGGAAAAAACGGCAAGATATGAGCCACCATCAGCCGACCCGCAGCCGCTTGGTTGAGCGACTCGGCCTCCGCGGAAGTCAATGCAAGCGGCTTCTCGCACAACACATGTTTACCAGCATCCAACGATTTGGAGACTGCTTCGCCATGCAAATGGGGCGGCAAACAGATGTCGACCAAGTCGATCGATTTGTCAGCTAACAGGTCATCCAATGACTCGTAGGCATTGACACCAGTCATGTCGATCAAATCACCCGGCGGTCCAAAGTTCCCTTGAATCCCACGCCAATCGCCCGCCCGTTTCTTTGCATCGCGGCTGCAAAATGCCGCTAGCGTTGCCGTTTCGCATTGCTGGTATCCCAAATAGTGAATCCAGCCCATAAACCCAACACCCACGATCGCGACTTTAACCTGTTTCATAGCTTGCCTCTGATGCGTTATCCCCGCGGAACGGTCATTCGCGGGAAAAAGTCTTTGGATATCTGTTTCGCTGTCCACGCTAGTGACCCAGCGCCAGCATTGCCCGTTCAATAAGTCGGTTTGGCCAGATAGTGTAGCGGGTTTTCGGTTCGGTTAATAACGGTCCGGACATCGATGGATAACGCAAAAGCACAGAGGGAGGCTTGTGAATTGCTTGACACCGCAAAAAGCTGACGTAGCTTTCATTAGGGGCTGAAATAGGGCCCGCGGGAATGGGTCTGTAGTTTAGCTAGCCGGTGTTTTGGCGATTGATCAGGCTCAATCCACCCGGTCGTCTCGCGTTATGGCAGCAGCAATGCAAATCGGCGATGAAAAACAAGAATCGGATAGCAACAACCGCCCAGAAAAATGAACTTGCCAAAGCGATTTCGGCTTGGAAAAACCGATTAACAGTCGGCCTTTCCCAAAGCCGTAAACGAAGCGGAATCGCCTGTGTGGAGTTTGCTGTGCTCGCCCCCGTTTTGTTGTTTTGCACCTTCGCAATCATTGATGTTTGCAGCGTTATACACCTTAAACAAAAACTAAATACCGTCGCGTTCGAAACCGCACGGATTGCCAGTTTGAAGCAGTCAACTTTTGATTCCGCCAGAGCCGAAGGCCTTGTTATTGCCCGAGCAAGGGGGCTTAACAATGTAACAATAAGAGTTGAGGCTTTTGAGCCGAGGAACTTCCCGACTCGCGAAAGTCTTCCTCTGGGATTTACCCTCCGCGCTCAAGTAGAAGTTTCCGTTCGAGGGAATGTGCCGGGGCCATTCGTTTTGATCTCCAATCGCACCATTACGTCGCAACTGGTACGAATGTCAGCACAATAAGTGATAATCATGATTAATCAAAGTTCATATAGAATGGGCATTCATTCAGACCGTCGTGGCGGGATGACGGTCGTACTGAGTTTCATGCTGGTCGCCATGCTCGCTCTCGGTGGGTTGGCGATCGGCATGGCGCAGATTCAACTAGCAAGGGTAGAAGCACAAATCGTTGCCGATTGTTCTTCGCTTTCTGGGGCCTACCTGTTCGGCGAAACGCACACGGGCGCCCTCAATACACCGACGTTGATGGCCCAAGGAATGCCCTCTCGCAACACAATATTGGGCAGACCTGCGAATATAAACTTCAACGACATTGTTCTCGGACGCGTCGTCGTTGGGGCAACCGGAGCCCAGACATTTGTACCGAGCAATAACTCGCCTAATGCTGTGAAAGTCACGATGCGACTAGGCAACGGCGGGGCGATGGAAAAACCGAAACTTCTATTTCCATTCCTGATGGATATCGACTCGTTCAGCCTCGAGCGTTCTTCGGTCAGTTCCAAAATGGCACACGACGTCGTGCTGGTGATGGACCGCTCAGGGTCCATGAACTTAAACCTGGCGGGAACCGGCGTTCCTTTTGACCCGAGGCTGCAAAGAACAAGGGAGCATCCACACCCGTCACAAAGTCGTTGGGGGATCATGTTAAACTCACTCGATCCTCTCTTCAGCGGTTTCGCGGGCAGCAAGATCGAAGAGCGATTTGCACTGGTCACATTTGGCAGCGACATCGAGATCAACTTTACGGGCCGAAGGATTGGCTACCGCGCCGCTCAACGAGATATCGACCTCTCGCCCGACAGCAGGCGATTGCAGCAACAACTAGCGAGAATGTGGGACGACATTCCGATGGTCGGGGCAACGCGAATTGATGCCGGTATCGATATGGGTGCAAGCACGCTCATGGGAGAATCGTCTAAAGATTTCGCCTTCAAAACGATCATTGTTTTAACCGACGGAGAACAGTTCCCGTCGTCGAGATTGCATATCGAAGCCGCCCGCCGAGCCGCGGAACAAGGGATCACGATTCATACGGTCGCTTTCTCCGGCGGGGCCAATTTTTCGGACATGCAAGAAGTTGCTCAAATTGGAGGCGGAAAGGCTTTTTTGGCTCCAGACAGCAGGTCGCTCGAAGCCGCTTTTAAAGCCATCTCCACGATAGCACCGGTCGCAATCATCGAGTAATCCTTTCGACTCGCTTATCCGAAAAGGGGTTCGCCCCTGGCCGGCGCCCCAAGACAACCAGCGAAATTGACTCGCCTACCAAGGGTCACAACCCTTTTCGGATAGACTCTAAGCCATGAAGCATTTCGGAGACCGTAAAACGATTCGACGAAAATCTTTGCGACGACGCGGCACTACTGCCGTCGAGTTCGCTTTAGTTTTTCCCGTCGCGTTGCTTTTCTTTGTTTCGCTGATTACGCTCGTTCAGGGATTCATCATTCGTAACGCAGCCGAAAACGCCGCCTATTTCGGCGCTCGCAGGGGCATCATTCCAGGTGCTACTGATCAAAGCATCCGAAATGTGATTAGTGAAGAGGTGCGGCTAGGATTGACCTCAAACTTCACGGCCAATATCAATCGGCTCGGTGACTTCGTTACCGTAACCGTCACAGTCCCGATGCAAGGGAACGCCTGGGCGACAGGTGGATTCGCACCAGAAATTCTGACCATTACCCAAACCTGCACGTTGCGAAAACAGGAAGAGTAAAAGCCTGTCCGA
The DNA here is from genome assembly GCA_003506095.1 of Planctomycetaceae bacterium. GTDB lineage: Bacteria > Planctomycetota > Planctomycetia > Pirellulales > Pirellulaceae > UBA6163. The sequence goes on from DNWZ01000163.1 coordinate 5,224, forward strand.
AAAAGGGGCTGACCCTTTGGAGACGCGTCGATTTTATTGGTTTTTTGGCCTCGCCGGAGAGGGGTACACCCTTTTTCGGATACTAAGCGACCCAGTGGCGAAGTATTGTTGATCAGCCTTCTGCGATCGATCGTTTCTCACGCCAACACTCGGCGTATTGTACCACTATGAAGACAATCACGGTACACTTTCCTTAGTCCAGGTGCGGTATCAAGCGGTCGCAACGGTATCTGGATTAAGCCCGCAGCAAAGGAGGTTGGCATGCTGAGGAACCCCGAGTTACAGTCTCATCATGGCTTGCAACAAGTTTTGCCAAAGAGCGTATCGGAAAAGGGAGTCGCCCCTTCGCAGACGCTCAATTCTCTACAAAGCCCAACGGATCCACCGCATGAAGACGAGGCCCACGTCGATGGGACTCCTGCGAGAGAACGCAGCGATGGTTCGTTGATCGACCGGCCAGATGTGATCAGGGCCGTGGCGACCATTTTGGTTCTAATCAACTTGGTCAGCCTTGTCGGCTTTTGGCGACTGTACGCGAAAGCGAGAGACCAAACGCTGCAAGGGCCGCTCCGGTTTGTCACCGATGTCAACTCCGCTCCGGCATCAGAGTTGTCGCTTCTGCCCGGCATCGGATACGAGCTCGCTAATCGCATTGTCGAGAATCGCGAAATGACTGGACCCTACCAATCGCTTGATGATCTCAATCGCGTGCGTGGCATTGGCCCCAAGACGCTCGCACAGATCCAGCCAATGATTGTCTTCGGCATAGAGTCCGATAGTTTGTCATTGCCTCAGTCGCCAAATCAAAACTTCGTCGATCCGCCTTGAGACGCAACGGAAAAATGAATCGTTCCAAGCAACGCCTCAACACGCAACTGCAAACGAACCTAGCCCTTTTGCCCCTTGAAGGGTTACGCCCCCGGTTCCACAGCCCCTTGCGTCGGTTTTGCGATCGGCATGACATCGAGGCTTTTGAATAACAGATCCGTTGTCGGATCGTGAGCTTGAATCATCAGTGTTCCCGCCTCCAACCGCAGGCCTTTTCGCGGGTTCGGATCCGCTTGACGATTGTCTTTCCAATCGGTGACCTGCAACCCGTTGACCCACGCAGCGACTTGCGACCGATTGGCAACCAGCATCATGGTGAACCACTCGCGATCTGACGCGGCAACAATTCTCGCGTCGCTGCGCCGAAAGATGCCCCCGGTTCCACAATCCGCTGGTGCCAGTGGATCTGCGTCTTTAATGGCATGATTGATCTGGCATTCATAACCATTCATCGTTTCGCCGGGAATGCAACGAAAAAAGATTCCTGAATTAAGATTTTCCGACATGGTTTTCGCCTCGGCAAACAGCACAAAGTCATCATAAGACTCCTTCGATTCCAGTTGCCCACGGCCATCGGTTACCTGCAATAGTCCGCCCTCGATCATTTCAAACTTACCAGCCATGTCGGGGTACTGTGTCCAATTGGCCAAGTCGTCCGTGATCAGTTTTTCCAACCCGATCGGGCGAATGCGAATGTCGCGAAACGCCACTGCCCCTGCGTTGTGTTGCAATCCGATCCGCCCCGGTGCCAGCGGCAGTGGGTCGGTATAGTCCAGTACCTGCTGGCCATTGATCGAAACGGTTAAACGATCTCCCACCAAGCGAAACTCATAAAGGTGCCACGCTTGGGGATCGAGTTTTATATCGGCATCGGATCGCAATCGCTTAACCAGGCTGCCGGTGGGAAACGGATTATCCGCTGGTGCGATATTGAACTCATAACAATCCGTCGCCGGATCCTCGGGCGTCAGCGGCGTGCGCAAAAAGATACCGCTGTTGGTCTTTTCGTCCGCTTTGATTTCCAGACGCAATTCAAAGTCTTGCCATGGGACCGATGTGCATAATAGTCCAGTGTCGCCCGCATCAACCTTGATCGCTCCGCTTTCGATTCGCCAATTCGCCGGCGCAGCGATCTGCCAGCCGAACAGAGTGTGTTCGTCGAATAATCGTACCCAGCCGGCACGTGTTTCTTCGACCGGCAATCGTGCGGTGAGCAGTTTGGTCGCGTCGACTTCGAACGTCGGAGGCGTATTGCTGATCACCGGGGCAATGCTTTCCGCCGCCTGAGGATCGTCAGCCTCCGCTTGGTCTTTCTTGCCACAACCAGCGGCGACCAGGACCACAGCGGCAAGCATCAACATCAGATGTTTGACTCTTTTGACTGTGAAGCCCGCCAGCGCATGAAGAAGAGGATGATGAAGCACGTTTACGGCAACCTTTTTCGGAATACGGATAAGTGTGCCGACAGATGCTAGAAGAATCCTGCGACTGTGAGGATGCTCGGCGATCACTTGCTGGGCGAGGACAAATGCTCGCTGCGCCCCGCTAGACGAGTGCTGGCCACTGACGGCTACGCATGAGGTTAGTCCGTAAGAAGATCGAATATCAATTCCCCCTGAATGGATATTGTCCTAGCAAAGCTTCGGATGCAGCGGCCGACCGATGATCACTCTGCCCCAACCGTGCGATTTTCTTGGTCACGCTGGAAATGCCACGTCCGTTCAACTGCCGCCCATTTTTCCGCCGTCGATTGCCATGACGACAAATCCAGTCGCTGCTCCTGTGGCAAGTTACTTCGTTCGACTAATTCGGGATCGTACTGCGTCCACGTCTCGCGACGACTCGCTGCGGTCACTTCACGCATCGCCCCATCGTCGTGCCAACGTACCAGCCAAGTGCCGTTGCGATGATCTCGCCGAGGCATCTGGTTGTCCGCCTTGATCAATCGCCACGCTCGAACTTGAAACCGCCGCTTCTGGCTGCTCCAGTCGTAAAAGATCAATTGGTCAAAGACGTGCTGGCCGCGCGCATCGTGATAGTGGTTGACCTCCACCAAGTCGACCG
>DNWZ01000426.1 GCA_003506095.1 Planctomycetaceae bacterium
CTCGAATGTATTGACGGATCGGGAACTTTGTTGGGCAAGGTCGTTCGGACTGGCCCACTGGATGATTCGGTGGTCGGGTATCAAGGGCCGACCGAAGTTATCTTAAGGCTTGAAGAACCTGCCGACGAATCGCTCGATTCAGAGCGTTCTAGCAACCAAAAGCCGATGGTAATCGACGCGATGCTGGGGCAAAGTTTTGATAACCAACCTTATGTAAATTATGTAAAACAGGAGCGATCGTTTTGGAGGCGTTTTCGCAATCGGACGATTGATTCACTGGCTGCGTTGGACTTCGAGGCTGAATTGATTGACGGGGTATCGGGGGCGACGATGACATCGATGGCTGTCGCCGAGACGATCCAAAACGCTAGCAAGAGATGGCTCGAAATTGACCAGCAGAGGACTTTAGCCGAGTCATCCAAGCCCCTATTGCCCGGCGGCCCCGCACGTCAACGAACGCTGAACGCATCATGGACCGAATGGCTGACCGGCGGAATCGCATTGGTGGCATTGTTATGGAGCCGCAGCAGGTTACGTGGGCGGCGGTGGTCACGCATTGCTTGGCAAATCACAATGTTGATTTCCATCGGATGGTTCAGCGGTAACCTGCTTTCGCTAGCCCTGCTTAGCGGATGGACGCGCGGAGGAATCGCTTGGCAGTTTGCTCCGGGACTGGCAGTTTTGGCAATGGTTGCGATTCTTGCACCGGCCGTGATGAAAGGGAATGTTTATTGCGACCATATCTGCCCACACGGAATCCTTCAGCAATGGATCAGGCCACGTAAAGGGCACAATCCTATGTCGCTGAACAAAGTAGCGATACAAATCAGCGCAGTCGTCTTTATCCTTATTGCGTTGATCAGCGTGGTCCAACCGACGAAGGTTAATCTTGCGTGGTTTGAACCATTCGATACCTACGCTAGTGGAGTATTCTTAAGCCTCAGTGCGTTCATTTGGTCTCTGTCCATCGTTTTATCACGAATCGCACCGATGGGATATTGTCGGCTCGCCTGTCCGACCGGCAGGTTGCTTGATTACACCAGACGCGATGCATCCCGTTATAAGTTGACAGCAGTCGATGTGATTCTCGTTGCCGCGACTGCGTTTATATGGCTTAATCTCTACACATAGCAGCAAACGACCGTTGCCGTCGTTTGTTTGGTAACCCCGCAAACCGCGAGTGTGATTAAACCAATTCGTCCCAGACCGGTGGTCAGTGCTCTTTCGTCTGCCGTGCATCGGTGGATTTATAAAAAATACCATAGCCGTACGCGTAACATCTAGACCGCGCGAATCGATTCGCGTACGTTTTGCTTACCAGTGGTGTCTTTGAAAGGCTTGCTTACTGTCACATCGCCGCCAAATGATCGGCGAGTCGTTGTGCGATTGCGACGAGTGTTAATGACGGGTTTGCGGCCGGGATGGTCGGGAACACAGAAACATCGCAGCAAAAAAGATTCTCGTAGTTGTAAAATTTTAGGTTTTCATCAACAACACCGGTGCCGTCGGCGCTCATTCGTAACGACCCACCAGCGTGGTGGACACTGCCATAAACCCCTTCGCTCCACTCTTCGTTCACGTAGTGATCAGAGAGTCCGGTTACACCAAGAGAGCTCAGGATTTCGTTTCGAACCTCGACCATTTCATTTTTCAACGTCGATCCTGAACCGTTCCAGTTAACAGATACACGAACCTTCTCCCCTTCCCCTACATAGCCAATGTAATTTGCGTCATTGAGCATGCTGTCGAAGATAAATTTGATTTCAACTTCGGCTGGATAATCGCCACCGATGTGATTTTCCCACAAGTCGTCATCGGCGTGTCGGGCATCCCAAAACTTAGCGCCGATCAGTAACTCAATGTTGTAAGGGTGTGAACTTGCGCTAGCATTACGATGCCGGAGCATTACTTTCGCATGGCCACGACTGTCTCCCAGCCACGCTAGCGACCCGGTGGACGGCAAAGCATGCAATTTCTTGTAAAAGTACGCCGGATGGTCGGTAAATCCTTTTCCGATTTTTCCATTCGGGTCATGAAGATTGCTGGCCATGGCGAGCCTCGGGCTTTCAACGGAACCACAGGCCAAAACGACAAACCTGCCACGATATCGACGCTCTGTATGATTCAACAAATCTTCGCAAACAACGCCGGTTGCTCGGCTATCGGTGATTTCAATTCTTTTTACCAAATGATGTAAGTTCACACAAAGATTGCGTTTGCCAACTGCTTTGCTGAAACCGAGTGAATCTAGCAACAGATCGGCGGTTGAAAAACCGCCGGTTGATCGTTGAATGACGTTTTGGATACATCCATCATCGTCAATGTCAGGTTGATGCATTGAACGAGGTAAGTCCTCGACACGGTATTTACAACCAAGCTCATCTCCGAAATGCTTCAAAACTCTTTGCTGGTAACGCCCCAGCGTCCTTTGCTTTCGCATCAGTTTTTCGGCGCGTTCATAACCAGTCAATCCATTTGTTTTCTCCAACAAGTATTCTTTAACCGATTGCGGCCATATCTGGCGGAACTCCCAGCTTTCCATGCGTGGGATCAAGCCTGACCAGTAAATCGATCGTCCGCCCAAATTGAAGTGGACTCCCCCTAGTGAAAACTCGCCTGCATCGCGACTGAAGTGCCCGATTTCGTCGCGGCCAACAAGATTGACCTCGGTGCGCGGAAGTTCGTTCATATGAATCGGCATCTGCATTCCGCCAGCTTCAAGGATCAGAACCTTGATGCCTTGATCGGATAGCGAATCAGCAAGTGTACCGCCTCCCATTCCCGATCCGATGACGATCACATCGTAATCCTCATTTTCGCGACCGGGCGATCGAACGCTCAACTGTTCGATACGGCTCTCAACCGATACGAACTTGTCGTATCCATGACGGTATGCCGTCGGTGAGCTGGCGAAAGAAACGTCATCATCGATAAACTGGTACAAGAAAGTTCCTCGATGAACATGCACGTTTGATTCATTCATGAATGTAGTGCGATGTAGAACAAATTTGGCATCAAAGGAGTCTCGATAGTTGTAAATATCAAGATAGAATGTCCAAGTATCTCCGATAAACTCGCCAAAGAGGTCGCGGTGCCAACCGTCAATTCCGTTGCGCAACGTGATCAGATGATTAGGATGCCAAAGGCTTGTCTTGAACTCGATCTTAAAAGCAAAATAGATTTCAGGATCGGAAAAGTATCTAACTTCCGAGCCGTGTAAAAATTTTTTGTTGCCGGTTGCGTTCCAGAACTGGCCCGAGTTTTTCACCTCGCCGTCGAATAGGACAAAATTGATCTCCAATTCACCCGAATATTGATCTTTTGAAAGCGGGAAACTCCATTGCTGGGTCGCTTCGTCAAAAGATCCCCAGTGGTCAACGGCCCATTTGTCGCGATTCGTTCGTAGCACGATTTTGAAACGCGACGAGGGGTATTTGAAGGTTTCGAAGATCACCGTTCGGCTCGCCGCGTCCGGTGAGATTTTGGCGACACTTGGTGAATCAACCAAGAAAGCTTCACCGGACAGTCCACTGTGATATCCTCGTCGAACTTCGCTGTGGCTTTGATTAAGATTTGACATTGCAGAAATTCCTTTTCTTCAGTTTGTAAATTCATTCGGGATCGGCACTGCTTGCGGCCCGGAAGGGGGGGTGAGTGTCGATGGTTGTCGAGTCGCAAGCATACCGCGTTTTCGGCACTTAGAGGCTGACGTGCGTGAGCCCGTCGTAAAGTGACGCCAAGGGTTGGGAAGGTTCGTTAGTAGTTGCCGGGTACGTTTGCGAATGTACAGGTCTCCCTGAGCGATGGCTCGTCGAGTAAAGTGAAAGTTTGGACATTTGTGTCATTCGCGTCGCAAGAAGTTTTGATGGACAATGAGCGAAGAGAGGTCCGACGAGCCCATACGCAATGCACATGATGAAACGACGTCTCTGTCGTTTGATGCGGCGAGGTCATCGATTTTTGGAAGTGATTCTAGCAATGATCTGAATAGCGCTCCTCCAATCATTGGTCGGTACCGGGTCGATAAGCTATTGGGTCGAGGTGGATTCGGAAAAGTCTATCTCGCTGTTGATGAACGTCTCGACCGACAGGTTGCGGTAAAGGTTCCGCATCCCGAATTGACCTCGTTTCCCAATGCGGCCGATGCTTATTTGGCGGAAGCCCGCACGGTAGCGAATCTAGACCATCCCAACATCGCACCCGTTTATGATTTCGGTGCAGATGACAAACATCCCTGCTTTATTGTGATGAAGTATGTGAATGGTTCCGATTTGCATCGTCTGATTAATCAGAAGAACGACGACAAAATTGTGGTCGCATCGTTATTTGCGACCATTGCCGCAGCGTTGCACTACGCGCATAAACAAGGCTTTGTCCATCGCGATTTGAAACCAAGTAACATTCTGATCGATGAAAAATTCAATCCTTGGATAGTCGACTTTGGTTTAGCGCTTCGTGAGCAGGATATTGGTACCGGTCCACGTCATGCAGGAACTGCGAGCTACATGAGCCCTGAGCAAGCTCGTGGAGAAGGTCATCGTGTCGATGGTCGCAGCGATGTGTACAGTTTGGGCGCCGTTCTTTTTGAAATGCTAACGGGTCGTCGCGCCGTAAGCGGAAAGACGAAGTCCGAAATTTTGGAACAGGTAATGTTTCAAGACGTGAAGCCCCCGCGACAGATCGACGACTCTATTCCGCGCGAACTAGAGCGCATTTGTTTAAAAGCATTGTCAAAGCGTTCGTCGGAGCGTTACACGACGGCTATCGATATGGCAGAGGAGCTTCGGCAATTTGTTGAAAGCGAGCGGGCATCCCACGCATCCTCGACTCAAGCGATGTCATCAGCGATCGTCCCAGGTCGTTTGGAAAAAAGCGCGGACGCATTTCAACCTGGTTCCGATTCATCGCAAGAAAGCCAGGCGATTTACGTCGTCCCAAAGGGTCTGCGGTCGTTTGAGTCGCACGATTCTGATTTCTTTTTATCTCTACTACCGGGGCCTCGCGACCGCAACGGAATGCCGGACAGCCTGCGATTCTGGAAGCAGAAGCTAGAAAATCACAATTGTGAGTCTACTTTCACTGTCGGTGTCATGTATGGACCATCGGGCTGTGGAAAGTCGTCGATGATCAAAGCTGGGCTAATTCCAAATCTTTCGCCTGATGTAATACCGATCATTGTTGAAGCAACGGCTGATCGCACTACCGAGGACGTATACCGGCAGTGTCACAATCGGTGGCCAGCGATCAGGGCGACGAGTCTGCCGGAACTCCTCGCTGCGTTGCGTCAGGGCGAAGGTCCAAACGTTGATCATAAAATTGTAATCGTGCTAGACCAGTTCGAGCAATGGTTGCACTCAACCACCGACTACACACGGTCTGACTTGGTGCAGGGGTTGCGGCAATGTGACGGCGGGAGGCTTCAATGTTTGCTACTGCTTCGTGACGATTTTTGGTTGCCTGTCAGTCGATTTATGCGTTCTTTAGAAGTGAAGCTTGTCGAGGGGCATAACAGCGCTTTGGTTGATCTTTTCGATCGCGGTCACGCGTTGCAGGTGCTTGCCGCATTCGGACGGGCCTACGGTCGCCTGCCAGCACGAATGCGCGAGACGACGCGCGAACAGCAACTCTTCCTCGAGAATGCGGTCGGATCGTTGGCGGAAAATAATAAAGTCATCAGCGTAAGGTTGGCTTTATTTGCGGAAATGATGAAGGATCGTCCGTGGACACCTTCGTCGTTGGAGTCGTGTGGTGGTGCAAACGGCATTGGCGTTGCGTTTTTAGATCACACATTTTCGGATTCGTCGGCACCGCCGGAGCATCGATTGCATCAACAAGCAGCCAGTGCGGTGCTCAAGTCGTTGCTGCCTGATGTCGGAGTTGACATTAAAGGTGAAATGAAGTCGCTGAGCTCGCTGTTGCAAGCTTCGGGATATGAAAATCGTTATGACGATTTTTTGGACCTCATGCGCATTCTCGACAGCGAAGTCCGTTTGATCGCTCCGACGGACCCATCGGCGAAGTCGTTGTCGAGTTCCGACGGGGCGGTGAATGGTGTAACCGAACGCTACTATCAATTGACCCATGATTACCTGGTGCAGCCACTTCGCGATTGGTTGACTGGCAAGCAGAAGACGACACGCAGCGGTCGGGCAGAACTATGCCTTGCCGAGCGTACTGTGATGTGGAGTCCCCGCGCCGAATTGCGATTGTTACCTTCCGTTTGGGAATGGGCAACGATTCATGCATATACAACTCGTCGCCGTTGGACTCCGGCAGAACGAATGATGATGAGCCAAAAAGACCGTTTCGTATGTCGAAGGGTGCTCGTTTGGGCAATTTTGCTTGCTTTTTTTCTAGTAATCTTTCGAGAGGTTGACGGGCTCCATCGATCGCAAGTGTTGCTGGAAAACCTGGTGCATGCTCCAAGTCGATCGGTGCCAGCGATCGTAAGAGAGATGGTCCCGTATCGTCGCTGGCTGGAGCCGCTAATTCAAGATGGATTGAGCGCGGCTGAAACTGAACCACAGCGACTTCATTTTCAGTTGGCCAATTCGCCGTATGACGCGTCGCAACTAAATCAATTGGTGGTCCGTGCTTCCTGTGCAACACCAGAAGAATTGCTTGCAATTCGCTCATGCATCACACCGTTTGCTGATGAACTGATTCCAAATTTGTGGCAAACTGTTACTGCTGACGGCGTTGATGCATCAAAGCAGTTGCGGCTTGCATGCCTATTAGCAGAATTTGACAGGGAAAGCAGTGTTTGGGATTCGATTTGTAAGAATGTGTTGATTACGATTGATTCCGAAAACTCGTTGCTAATACGGCAGTGGACCGACTTGCTGCGTCCGGTCAGGTCACGTTTATTGCCTGCCCTAGCCACACTGGTCGCCGAAAGTAGTGCTGTGACGGAGCAGCGTCCGATGTCCGATTTGTATGTGGAGTTTGCTGGCGAGGTGCCCGATGGCTATCAACCGCTTGTCGAACTTTTGAACCAAAGATCGGCACTAGAAGACCAGGTGACGCTGGGTCAAAGTACGATAGTAGAAAACGCACGAAGAAAGGCGAACGTTGCCGCTACATTCGCAATGGCCGGAAAGTGGGACGCTGTGCTTCCGTTGCTACGGTCATCACCTGACCCAACCTTGCGGACAATCTTGATTGAGCGGTTGGGTGGCAGCGAATCTTTATCGGCCTCGCTCGCAGAAAAGATTGTTGATCAGAACAAATTGGACGATTCGACGGTACAAGCAATCGTACTTGCATTAGGCGATTTAGCCAGCGATCGGACATCGATCCGGTTGCGAAATGCCTGGTTGCCGGTTTTGGCACAATGGAGCGACGATTATGATTCTGTGGCAGTTCACAGTGCAATAAGGTGGACTCTCGGACGCTGGTCAGATGTTCCAAATCATTTGGCCGGAAGTGAGATAAGAAACGAGCGAGCACTTAAGATTCGGTCTGAAGGATTTCGCTATGTCAAAATCGAGCCGATGGCAGAGTCGTCTCTCGGTCTAACCGCTGCGTCGGATAGGATCATTGTCAACTATCCGTTTGAAATCGGAGTAACGGAAGTAACGATTTCGGAATACTTGCGGTTCCGCCAAGACCATCAATGGGATCGACGAGCCGCACCTACAGTCGATTGTCCGATTCATGAAGTATCGTGGTTTGACGCTGCGGCCTATTGTAACTGGTTGAGCGAGCAAGCCGGTTTGCCAAATGACCAATGGTGCTACCTGCCCAATCACAATGGCGAGTATTCCGAGGGAATGTCAATTCCGAGAGATTCGTTAAAACGGCAGGGGTACAGATTAGCGACGACAGATGAATGGGAATTGGCGTGCCGGGGCGGATGCGTGACTTATTGGTCGATCGGTGAGGACGTCGACTTGCTGGACCGTTACGCATGGTCGATGTCAAACTCTGGTATTCATTCACATGCCGTTGCAAAATTGCGGCCAAACGAAATTGGACTCTTTGACATGCATGGGAATGTTTGGGAATGGTGCCATGATGTTGTTGATGAATTGGGGCGTCCCGTCGACGTTGGCCCCAGCGGCAATCGGCCAGTCTCCAATAGCACGTTCTTTGCTTTGCGTGGCGGCACCTATTTAACTGACCCACAATCGTTGGGTGCATCTTTCGGGAACTGGAATGTCGCTGCAAAACATACGAACGCAGATGGATTTCGAGTTGCCCGAACATTGCCCTATACCAAACCCGTTGTAGTTGATCCGATCAGCGTTACGCGTCAGACCTGTTTGTCGTTGTTGCATGAGCTTGCGAAACGCACTGAGAGCCAAGCCGAAAGGGGGGCTGGCTCTCTCCGGCGAGGCCAATAAACCAACGAAATCGCGTCGCCTCCAAAGGGTCAGGCCCCTTTTCGGATAGGCGATGACAAGCTCCCTCTTTTCGGATTGACGCCGTGATTCCCTGGCAGGCGGCGAATGGTCGCTGGCGCCCCGCAACCAATGACCACGATGTCTATTGATTGGAAGCGCTGGGGCTAGATGAGGGCATCGCTATGATCTGCTCGTTTTTGCTTTTCTGAAACGGCGACCGTTGTGGAGTGCGGGCACGGTCTAAAGTGAGTTGGAATAGAAGAGTAATTCGCTTGTAAACGTCGAGCTCGCTATCCGCAGGAGTCGCTTGCACAAACCTGTCGTCCCAGTTCGGACGCTTTACAGCCGTCTCGATCGAGGTATCATGTCTTACATGTTTACAGCGTAGTGGCATGAAAACAGCGAGGCATCTATGCAAATTGAAGCGATCGAGCGACAAACGACTGCGGATTTGGTGGTCGAGCGGATCGCTGGTGTGATTAAAGAGCGGAGTTTGGCGGCGGGTGAGCGGTTGCCGGGTGAACACGAATTAGTCGAACAGTTGAAGGTCAGCCGGCCTGTGTTGCGTGAGGCGCTCGCACGACTGCAGAGCATGGGTTTGGTCGATATCCAACGCGGCCGCGGGACGTTTGTCGGCAATGCGACCAGCCTAGCGAATTGCGTTCGTTTGTTGCGTTCAGCGGTGACGATTTCACCGCAGGAATTGCTTTCCTATGCTCAACTCAGGTCGGCCGTCGAAGTGCAAGCGGCTCGCCAAGCGGCTGAATTGGCCAGCGACGACGATATCGCTGAACTCGCCGCCTTGCTGAAACGATTAGACGATCCCGACTTGCCCTATCCCGCGGCACTGGAGATCGATTTTCGCTTCCATCGAAAACTGCTCGACATGGCGGGCAATCCGCTCATGAAAAACCTGATGGAGGTGATCTACGAGTTTGTGCTGACTCAAATGGTTCGCACGACGCCATCTCAGCGACAGAATACGAGCGTCCGAAAACTGCATAAGGCGATCTTCAACGCAGTTCGCAAACGCGACCCTGATGCCGCAGCGACCGCAATGCATCATCACATGCAAGCGGTGCTGGATCGATTGAAGAACGATGCTAACAACCAGGAAGGATCGGTGACCGAGGAGCTTGCGAAATGATTGGCACGGGATCTAAGTCATTTTCTAAGTCATCTGTCCTGCGAGAAATTCGGTTGCTGGTGGTGACAGCGGTTTTCGGTTTGTCACAGTTTACAAATCCTGTGACGTCGACTGCGGAATATGCTGCTTCACCAGCGAATGAGCTTGTGCTGAAGCACTGCGTCGATTGTCACGAAGGCGCTGCGGCCGAAGCTGGCCTTGATCTGACAATGTTGCCACTGGATCTGGACCAACGAAGGCTGCGTGATCGATGGATTCGGATCCACGATCGTGTCCAATCAGGTGAAATGCCACCCGATCCGACAACGCTGGACGCGGCGACTCGCCAATCGCTGGTCAAAACGCTCGGTGACGCGATCCGATTGGCCGATCGCGCGGATGTTGTGGCCAACGGTCGAGGCCCCTTGCGAAGACTCAATCGTGACGAGTTTCAACAAAACCTGCGAGATGTTTTGCAATTGCCGTCGCTCGATATCCGCGACATGTTGCCAGAGGATCGCGAGGCGCATCTTTTCAATAAGTCGGCGTCCGCGCTCGATATGTCACGGGTCCAGTTGGCCGCCTATTTGGATGCTGCCGACGCGGCGCTGCGCCAGGCGATGGCCGAGGGAAACGCACCGCCCGCGGCCGCGATTTATCGTGCCGCCGGGACACAACTGTTTTCATCTACCAGCACCTTTGGCGAGCGCCAGGCGATGTTTTTCGCTAAAGACAATCAGGCGGTGGAAGCAAAAGATTTGGACACGTTGAAGGACGATCCAGCGCTCGAACTCGCCCTGTTTCGATCCGCGCATTGGCCCTATTTCGGATACCCGCGTGGCTTTGTCGCGCGTGCACCGCGACCGGCCCAAGCCACAAGCACCAGTCATGCGCCCGATCGACAACTGCTCAACTATCGAGTCCGTTTTTCGGCGCGGGCCGTATTGCAAACGCCCGGCTTTCGTCTCAAGCCAGCGGTCGCTCCGGTGCCGATGACCTTCCGCGCCAGAAAACCATCCGGCGCGGATGTCTCCGGTGACGTTCGCGCCACCGGTGGAATCTTAGACATTCAACCGGAGCAAAACGTATATGAGACTACCATTGAATTGTTGCCGACGGAGACGTTTGAATACAGTCTGTTGGGGTTGCCCGTTCCGCTCGCTCGCAACGTAAACGGTGGCCCACCGACCTATCGATACCCGCCGTTTCCTGAAGGTGGCCAGCCGGGAATCGCTTTTCAGTGGCTGGAAGTTGAAGGGCCGATCGCACCGCAATCATGGCCACCTGCGTCGCATCGGGTTCTGCTTGACGATCTGGCCGCGGACGCCCATCCCGCCGATCCGAAAGCCGAGGCCCAACGGCTGCTGCGCCGTTTTATAAGAATCGCGGCTCGCGGACCGGTTCCCGAAGAATCGCTGGTCCGGTTTGAGAATCTGATTTATAGGCAACTTGAACAGGGTGTCCGATTCTCCGATGCGATGCTGGTCGGCTATAAGGCGTTTCTCTGTTCCAGTCATTTCATTTACTTGATGGAGCCTTCGCGCCAGTCGGACTACGATCATTATGCGATCGCTTCGCGGTTGTCTCATTTCCTGGCCAACACGCGTCCCGATGCAGCGCTGATGGAGTTGGCTGCGGCCGGTAAGCTTCACGACAGAGATACGCTTTGCAGCCAAACCGATCGGTTCATCGAAAGCCCCGAGTTTGATCGCTTCGTCGAAAGTTTTACCGATTATTGGTTAAACCTGCGACACATCCGGCGCCACGAGCCAGACGTTCGGCTCTATCCCGAATATCGGTTCGACGACTACCTGATCGAATCGATGCAGCGCGAAACACGAGCGTTCTTTAGCGCAATGATTCGCGACAATCTGCCGTCAAGCGTCGTTGTCGATGCCGACTTTGTTTATGTGAACGATCGCTTGGCCCAGCATTATCAATTGGAGCCATTGTCAGGTTCGATGATGCGAAAAACAGAATTGCCGGGCAACAGCCCGTATGGTGGGCTGTTGACGCAGGGGGCGATCTTGAAGGTTACTGCGAGCGGCACGTCGACATCCCCCGTCATTCGCGGCGCGTGGATCATGGAGCGATTGTTGGGGCAACCGCCTCCGCCGCCTCCGCCCAGCATTCCTGCTGTTGAACCCGACATTCGCGGCGCCGAAACGATTCGTGAACTGTTGGCAATGCACACGAAATCGGAGTCGTGCGCACTCTGTCACGCGCGGTTTGATCCGGTCGGTTTAGCGTTAGAGAACTTTGATATCTTGGGTGGTTGGCAGTCGCGATATCGATCGATTGAGGCCGGCGAGCGAATTACGGGGATTGATCGTGCCGGTCACGATTTCTCTTACGCCCTTGCCGATGAAGTCGATGCTAGCGGTCGGCTGCTTGATGGTCGCACGTTTCAAGACATTCATGAATTGAAAGCCCTGCTTGCCAGTAACCCACGTTTGTTGGCACGAAATCTTTTAAACCAGTTCGTAATTTATGCGACTGGAACGCCGGTGCGTTTCGCAGATCGCGATGAGATCGAAGCGATGCTCGATGCGTGCGAAGCAGAGGGTTATCGGGTGAAGGATTTAGTGCATGCGTTGGTGGGTAGCAAACTGTTTTTGGGAAGAAGTGACTAGGGGCTGGGGCTAGGGACTTAGATTTGAATTTTGAAGTTTGTGAAGAACGTGAAAGCTAAAGAATTGACGGTGTTATAATGAGTCGACTAAACCAAGCCAGTAACACGCACTGCATCACAAATCGACAATCGAAAATCGCCAATCACAAGTCAATTTCGCGTCGTCGTTTTCTTCGCAGCGCCGGTGTTACGCTTGTTCTTCCGCTGCTTGATTCGATGCGATCGGCATCGGCCAAGCATCTTGATCCCCAGCCACCACAGCGGATGCTGCTGATTTCTAATAATCTCGGCGTCTTGCCGAAGCAGTTCTTTCCTGAGCAGACGGGACGCGATTACCAGCTTTCGCCATACCTTGCCGAATTAGCCGATTTCCGAAACGATTTCACCGTAATCAGCGGCCTGTCGCATCCCGATGTCGATGGCGGACACAGCACCGAAAACTGTTTCTTGACCGCGGCGCGTGGTCCGACAACCAGCGGTTTTCGTAACACGATTTCGCTCGATCAATTCGCAGCCGAACGACTCGGTCCCGTCACCCGTTTTCCGACGCTGAACCTTGGCGTTAACATCGACAAGGCGAATCGCAGTTTGTCATGGACACGCGATGGCGTGCTGCTGCCGGCTGAAGATAGTGCCCCAGCCCTGTTTCAAAGAATGTTCGTTCAGGGCGATTCGGCAGCGGTTCAGCGACAGTTGCATCACTTGGACCAACGCGGCAGTATCCTCGACTCATTACTCGACGACACGCGACACGTTCAACGTCATCTCGGACGTGAAGATCAATCGCGGCTCGATCAATACTTGACCAGCGTCCGCGAAATGGAAGAACGGCTGCATTCGGCTCGCCAGTGGGAAACTCGCCCCAAGCCAACCACCGATCAACTGCCGCCGGACGACATTCGAGATCAAAAGCTGTTTTTTGAAAAGTTTGACCTGATGCTCTCGATGGCACGCTTGGCGCTACAGTCCGATTCGACGCGGATTGTAACTCTGATGGTCGATGCGTTTGCAACCCCAGCATTCAACCTTCGTCCGGAGCAGAAGACGACCGAAGACTATCATAACCTTAGCCACCATGGCCAATCGGAATCGAAGGTCCAGCAATTGATCGATGCCGATCGCCAACAAATGATGTTGCTGCATAAGATTTTTGGACAACTTGCCCAAACACGCGAGTCAGGACAACGCTTGTTGGATCACACCATGATCCTGTTCGGCAGCAATATGGGTGATGCCAACACCCATGACAACACCAACCTGCCGATCCTTCTAGCCGGTGGCGGGCTCAACCATGGTCAACACCTCGCATTTCGTCACGATCATAACAAACCGCTTTGCAATCTGTTCGTAACGATGCTGCAACACATGGGCATCGAGGCCGATCGCTTTGGCAGTAGTTCAGGAAACCTAAACGAACTTGCTGATGCACCGTTGAAGGTGGGGCCATGAGACCGATTGATACGATTCTGTTTTTTCTGTTTTTTCTTTATAGCGCACAGTCGTTGATCGGCGTTGCCACCGCAGACGATTTTGAATCAACGATTCGCCCATTGTTGCAAAAGCACTGCGTCGAATGTCATGGCGCCGACGACCAAAATGGTGATCTGCGTTTGGATGCGAAACCCTTGGCGATGAAAGGTGGTTACGACGGACCCGCAATTGTTGCTGGCCAACCTGATCAATCGCCACTTTACCAACGAATCACCAGCACCGGCGACGACCG
>DNWZ01000715.1 GCA_003506095.1 Planctomycetaceae bacterium
ATCCGGGCCAAATCACGATCATCTGCTGTGGGCCACTGACCAACCTCGCTCGCGTTTTTAATCGCGACCCTGGCACGGTATCGCTGGTCGATAAGGTGATCCTGTGCGGCGGAACTTACATGGCACCCGGCAACCGAACGCCATCGGCCGAAGCCAATCTGCATTACGACCCGCCGGCGGCACGGGACGTGTTCGCATCGGCAACGACGAAAAGTTTGGTACCGCTGGATGTTACCGATCAAGTTTCGTTCGGCATCGATTTGTTGGATGCCTTGCCCAGCAAACAGACTCGCGCGGGTGAGTTGCTGCACCGGATTTTGCAATATTCGTTTCGTGCCAATCATCAATTTCTGGGACGCGAAACGATCTCGCTGGCCGATCCGACGGCGATCATGGCGGTGCTGGAGCCCGATTTGTTTACTTGGCGCGAGATGGCTGGCGATGTTGAAACGCAAGGCTTGCTGACTCGCGGCGCGACGGTGTTCGATCGCCGTATGCGCCAACAGTGGCAATTCAACATGGAAGTGGCGATCGATGTCGACGCTGCGGAAGTTCGCGAGCGAATCATTCGCGGCTTGCGTTTCGCCGGCCAGCAGCCGTAACGGTTCGTGATGCAGGTTCAAACAGGCCCACATCCTAGCGACGAAATGATGGAATCACGGCCGCGGACACCTGATTCGATTTTGTGCGATAAACGCCAGGCCGGTGGCCCGTGATGCGGTGCATCACGCGATAAAACGTCGACAGGTCTTCGAAGCCGCATTGAAAAGCGATCGATGCCATTTTGCGATTCGTCGTTTGCAGCAGCGTAACGGCGTGTTGGACTCGCAATCGATTGACATGGTCTAACCAGGTGCGACCAGTCTGTTTGCGAAATGCGGTCGTGAAACCGCGTCGCGACATCCCACAAGCGCCAGCCGCGTCGCCGAGCGATTGCGGTTCAAAGAAATTGTGTTGCAACCAGGTCAAATAGGTTTCGATCATCGGATCCGATTCGATCGTGGACGATTGTACCGGCACCGCTGGTGACTGGGGATCGTCGTCCTCCATCGCATCGAGTTCTGCAAGCGGCAGGCCCGGTGAGACGGCAGCAAGCGATACTTGCGCGACCAAATCGAGCGCCGCAGCGACACTGGCCAATCGGTGCAACCGGTCGCCTTGGCGATGCGTGTAAAGCAGTCGTCGCAGGCGATTTTCAAGTCGCAACGGGCCAAGCTGTTGAGCTTGAAGGACGCCGCAGGGGAACGTGCGAGCGACCCCAGCGACCGGGCGAAACAATTTGTGGGCGATGCCCAGCCCGTACAATGAAATCGGTTGTCGATGGCTGTCGACAATTTTGTGCCGCATTCCAGCGGGTACGACGACCAGATCGCCTTTTTTGCAAACTGGCTGGCCCCAATCACCGTCGATCACGCCGGCGCCGGCGGTGATCAACAACAGTTTCAAAAAACGATGGCGTGTGAAATCCATCTGGAACGTGTCGCCGTGCTGGCTTTCAAACGCCCATATGCCGGATTCATCGAGATTTTCTTCGACCGGAGCGATCCGTTTGGGCGGTAATTCATCGGGTCTGTCGGTCGCGTTGCTCATCAAACTCGGTTCCGGAAAAAACGCTGAAGCCAGCTGTTTACGTTATTTTGCAGCATCATTGCCCGAATTGCAAACCTCTTCTGCTCAATTCGCAAAGACGCCGACTTTGCCGCTCGCTAGGCTAATGGGATCTGCGAAAAAAGTGTCCGGTACCTTCTGTGCGAAGCACCCGAAGGGCGCGTTCCTCGCAAAAGGTAACGGACATTTTTTTCCGATCCACGCATCCGAACTTTGGGAGCCCCAGCGATGTTAGAAACGACTTTGTCGGAATCGATTCCGCCGATCAAACCGCGGCGAAAGATTGTTGGTATGTCGGCCATCTTGTTGCCATTTTTGTCGGTCGACGAACCGGGCGGAATCGTGATCGATTGGGACGGCTTTCGCGCCCACGTCGCTCGAACCGCTGATGCCTGTTTAACGCCGGCGGTCAACATGGACACCGGTTNNNNGACGAGATGCGTCCCTTTGGTGCGACGCCTGTGATTTTCCAATCGTTCGGCTTGACTGGTCAAACCGACGCCGGGATCGTCGATTCTTATACGACGATCGGCCAGCGGGCGGGACAGTTTTATGGATTTGAACTGGGCAACATGTTCCTGCCGTTTGGCAAAATCTACAGCTTAGAGGCATACCGTGGTTTGATGGAAATTACGGAATGTTTGGGTGCGAAACATTCATCGCTGTCGCGCCAACTGGAATGGGATCGCTTGGAATTGCGTGATCGTGTTCGCCCTGACTTTCGGGTGCTGACGGGCAACGATTTGGCGATCGATATGGTCACCTATGGCAGCGACTATTTGTTGGGGCTGAGCACGTTTGCGCCAGAGGAATTTGCCAAGCGAGATGCGATGTGGGCCAACGGCGACCCTGGGTTTTATGAGTTGAACGATCTGTTGCAATATCTCGGTTTTCTTGCCTTCCGAAATCCGGTCCCAGGCTACAAACATAACGCCGCACAATTCTTACATGCTCGCCGCTGGATCAAAACCGACTTGACTCATCCGGCCAGCGTCTCACGTCCCGATTCGGATACCGCAATCCTTCAAGAAATCATCGGCCGATTAAACTAAACGCCCAGGGTTAGCCCCCTTTTCGGATAGGCTCAAAAAAAAATGACAGCTAGAACATTGAACATTGCCATGCACGGCGTGACCGGACGCATGGGGACCAACCAACATTATATTCGGTCGATTTTGGCGATCATGCGCCAAGGCGGTGTCACATTGGCAGGCGGCGAACGGTTGTTCGTCAATCCGATTTTGGTAGGCCGCAGCGAAAGCAAGTTGCGTCACTTGGCCGAAACGGTGGCGCAGCGCGAAATTGGCCGCAGTGTCGATTGGACGACGGATCTTGATTCGACATTAACCGATCCGAGCGTCGACATCGTGTTCGACGCGTCCAGCACGCTGCAACGCGCCGCTGTCGTGCGTCGCGCAGCCGAACATGGCAAGGCGGTTTATTGCGAAAAGCCGATCGCGACGAAAGCTTGCGAGGCTTATGCGTTGGCCGATGCGGTGGAAGCGGCGGGTGTGAAGAACGGTGTCGTTCAAGATAAGCTGTGGTTGCCAGGGATGCGCAAACTAAGAATGCTGCGAGACCAGGGATTCTTTGGCCGAATCTTAAGCGTCCGCGCGGAGTTTGGTTATTGGGTTTTTTCGGGACACAATGCCGAACAACCTGCCCAGCGTCCGTCGTGGAATTATCGTCGAGAAGATGGTGGCGGGATCATGATCGATATGTTCTGCCACTGGGAATATATGATCGGCGATTTGTTCGGCAAGATCGATCGCGTGCTCGCTCATGCGTCGATCGACCTGCCAGAACGGATCGACGAAAGCGGAAAACCTTATCCCTGCACCGCTGACGATTCGGCTTATGCGATTTTTGTGCTCGATAACGGCGTGACCTGTCAATTCAACAGTTCATGGGCAACACGCGTACGGCGCGATGATCTATTGACCGTGCAGGTTGATGGGACGCACGGATCGGCCGTCGCGGGGCTTCGCGAATGTTGGATCCAGCCCAGCGGTGCGACACCCAAACCTGTATGGAATCCAGATATCGTACAACCGATCGATTTCTTTCAAGGTTGGCAACAGGTCCCATCGGCGACCGAGTATGACAATGCGTTTAAGATCCAATGGGAATTGTTCTTAAAGCATTGCGCTGGCGAAGGCGATTTCCCTTGGTCGATTCGTCGTGGGGCGGCCGGCGTAGCGTTGGCCGAAGCGGGCGAACAATCGGTCGCCGACCAGTGTTGGATCAAGCTTTAGAGCGAACGTTGCCAAAGTTTCAATTTCAGTCTTTTTGGGGTGCAGGCGGTGGCAGCGATTCGGGTAACGAATTGCGGACCGATTCGGGCGAAATCGCTGGCGAGTTTTCGGACGCATTTGCGGCGGGAACTCGCGGCGCGGTTGCATTGGCACCACCGTCGGCCGGACCGCCAAACAGACCACCGATTGCCGCCCCGAGGCCGTTGATGATCGATGGCGACGCGGCACTCGATCGCTGGGACACTTTTGATTCGGGACGGCGCGGTGCGATTCCGTCAGGACCGGCAAGCATCACGTCGGCCGTGAGCAGTTGTTCGTTTCGAGCGATTTGAAATCTCGCCTCGTCACCCGGTTCATAGCCGCTCATTTGATCCGTCAAATCTCGCACCGAAGTGATCACGCGACCGTCGACGCCGACGATCAAATCGCCGACAACGATTCCTGCGGCTTCCGCAGAAGAGTTCGCTTGGACTTCGGACACTAGCGCACCTCGGGCTCGTCGTGGTGGCAATCCCGGCGGAGTGATGGTTTCCGGCGTATCGACAACAACACCTAGCCGAGCTCGCGAAACTGGCGTGGTGGTCAGCGGAGGTGACGAAGCTGACTCGGCCGAACGCGCAACTTGTGGCTGGCGTGGAATCGACGCATCAGCGCCGCCAATCGAACTGCCACGAAAGTCTTGGCGTGATTCCCATGCCGATGATTGCTCGACTGGCGAAGCCGCCGGATTGGCCGTCTGCTGGGCCGTTGCAGCGGCGCGGTTGAAATTCGCACTTCGCGCCGGTGCGGCCTGGCCAAGTGCGGACGATTGCGACTGAGCGGCGGCAGAATTGCGGCTCGCGGAGCTCCCAGCGCCAGGGTCATTGGGTTGCGGGCGGCCGATCAACGGACGGCGGCCGAGCGGCGATGCTGGGGCTGGTGGCGTTGCCGGTGCATTGAACCCAGGTCCGACTGGCCCACCCACGGCACGTTCGCGAATCCGATCGCCAAGACGCCGCAGCGGTCCCTGCGCCGAAGCGGTATCGGCGACGATGAATACCGAAACGGCCAACGTCAGGCCGCACCATCGCGACAGACTCGTTCGCGACAGACTCGTTCGCGACAGCCTCGTTCGCGTTAAGTTCGGCGTCGGCAATGCGCGACCAAGCGTTACGATTAGGTCAGACATGATCGATGATTCCTTCGCCACAGCGGTTCAGTTCGCTGCGGATGGGTTGGAATTGGTTTTCAGATACGCCAAAGTCTACCCAGTCTCTTCGATGGCGTCTCCCTTTTCCGCGAATAGAAAACACACAAGTCCGCCGATTGAAAGGAAATCAAAATGTCCAATCACTCGAGTCGAGTTAGCCACTTGGTTCGCTTGGAGCATTTAAATCCGTGCTTGCAATGGGTGCTGGCCCACTACTCCATCGAGCGTGCATCCTGGATCGTCCAACGGTTGACCGCGCAAGTCCAGCAAGGCGGCGCCAGCGGCATTTTCGTCGCGGCGACCTCGATTGCCGAATCTGCAAATGGCGGCAATGCCGCCACCGCGATCGATCCCGAAAAATTGTGCGGCGTCGCGATCGCGATTCGGCAACCGGCCAATTCGGCCACATTGCTAGCGTTTCAGGTGGTCCGCGACGCCAGCTCCGGCGAAGTGCTGGCACCGTTGGTCGAGCGACTTTCACAGACCGGCGTGACGTTCATTCAATCGGGCTGTGACGACGACGGCCAAGCCAACGTGCTGGCCGCTGGCGGTTTCGAGCCGCTGGCGAATCTGGTGATGATGTCGCTGGAGGCCGATCAGTTTGCCGTGGCACGCGAGTCGGCTGGCGGCAAACCAGCCCGATGCGACGCACCTGCGGCCGTCACGTGGTTCGATCTGGACCAATTGGGCGACAATTGGATGACGCGTTTGAACGACGTGGCTGGGCGAACTTTTATCGATACACAAGATTGCCCACGCCTGAGCGACTTTCGCACGGCGGCGGAGATTGTGCAGGGGTATGCCGAAGCGACGCATTTTGACCGGCGACTGGCCAGCCTGATGCGAGTCGACGGCGACTGGGCGGGGTGCTTGATCCTGACACTGCATCCCGGCACCGCTCGCACCGAATCGCTCTCCCACGACGCCCAAACGTCACCGCCCGAAGCGGGTGCCGTTGAACTGACCTACATGGGGCTGGTGCCCGAGTACCGAGGGAAAGGGCTGGCGAGGCAGTTGCTAGCCAAAACGATTTGCAGTGCACAGGCCAACGGAGCGTCGCGGGTGGTGCTGGCGGTCGACCGTGACAATCGCCCTGCATCGGCGATTTATCAACGTCTGGGGTGGCGTGAAGTGATCGGCGAAATGGTGTGGGGCAGGAAAATCTAGCGCAATTCGCTCGTTTTTTATCAAGAAATGACAGCCACTGCGATTCACTCGGCCAAACCGACAACAGCTTTTCCACCCCGTGTTAAAGTCGCTCCGCCGGTCCGATTCTGAAGCTCCGGTGAAGAAAAGGTCAGCGGAAAACGCTGCTTTGCAGGTCGTGCAAATCGACTTACGACGCGACCTTGCGAACCTGTTTGACAGCAATGCTAGCAAGCCTAGAATCTCGCTCTCACGTCACCGACGGGAAGCTTGGGGCACCATTCTCGGCGCACGTTTCCTTTCAAATCCCGTCGCTTTTTTTCGCCGCCGCGCAATTTCCAAGAGGGAGGTTTCGGCTACCGGTATGTCCATGTTGCAGAAGGAACCCAACGACATGGTCGTCGTCGGAAAAATCAAGGAAGTACTTGAGCAACGGATCGGTAGCGATCGTTTCGGCCTTTGGTTCGGCAATCGAGTTGCGTTCCGTTACCAACGCGACGAACTTCGAGTCGTGGTCGATGGCGACTTTGCCCTCCAGCGGCTCCGCGGAAACTATCTGCGGGCGATCGAGTCGGCGGCTGCCGAAGTTTTAAACCGGTCAGTCATCGTGAGGCTGATGCTGCAAGCCGATGATGACGCTATGCTATCAACGGGTGGCGAAGCCGCCACGTCGGTAGGGACACTGTCGGCAGCGACACAGGATTTGGCTGATCAATCCGGTTTTACGGGGCGAAACAGCGACGATCAGCCGATAACAACGCTCTCAGTCGGCTCGGTTCCAGCTCCACGTGATGTTGTGCCCGGCGACCGCCCAAGCGTATCCATCCAAGATTCGTCCGTTCCGCAATCGCCGCTGCAAGTATCGGGTAATCCATCGGGTAAACGGCCCAGGTCGACCGAAAGCCGTGGCCCGGCACCGGTGGGCCAATGGTTGATGGCCGCAGCAACCAATCCCAGCCACTCACGACGACAACCTAAATCCTTATCTAACTCGAACATTCGTCCATTCATGCCGTCCGCTTCCGATCCAAACGACGCCAACCTGGCAACGCCAGCGGTCGCTGCCTCCGCCGGCGGTCGCACGTCGGTTGGTCGAGCGCCATCGGCTGGTCGAGCAACGGCTGGCCATCGTGTGGCAATGAAGTCGATTCGGGTCACATCGGAACACGATTCTGTCGAATCGAAAAATGGCGTTTGCGTTCCAGGATCGACGACGGACAACGGCAATGCCGCTGGTTCGGGCAACCGTCCTGCCGCTGGGCAATCGCGGTCGCAAGCCAATCCGGCTCGCGGCGCCGACACGATGACGTTTAGCAACTTTGCCACCAACACCAGCAATACGCTCGCGGTGACAGCGGCAAAAATGTTGGCTGCCAACCCGACCAACGCAGCACCGTTGTGTTTTTGGGGAGCGACCGGGACCGGCAAAACGCACCTCTTATCAGCGATTCGCCACGAATTGCGTGCTCGGCACCAGATGTCACGAGTCCTGTTGATGTCAGCCGAAGATTTTACAAACGATTTCCTCAGTTGCGTCCGCGGCACCGGTTTGCCGGCGTTTCGCAAGCGTTACCGCGACGTCGACGCGCTGTTGGTCGACAACGTCCAATTCCTCAGCGGCAAAAACGCCACGCTGCGCGAAATGCTGTACACCGTCGACACCGTCCTGTCGCGACGTCGCCCGCTGATTTTGGCCGCCGACCGCCAACCGCTGGAAATCGACGGTTTGACCGCCGACCTGGCCGGGCGAATGTCCAGCGGCTTGGTTTGCGGCATCAACCCGATGGAATTGGAATTGCGCCGCGACCTGTTCCGCCGTTATGCCACGCAAAGTTATATGCCGTGGGATGACGAAACGATCGAAATGTTGGCCCAGCGGGCCACAGGCGACGGTCGCGTGATCCAAGGGATTTCACAATTGGTTTCGATGCTGCAGCGGATGTATCGCCGCATGCCGACAGCCCAAGAAATCACCTCGCACGCCGGCGACCTGCTGCAACGCGGGCCCAAAGTCGTCGCGCTTGCCGACGTCGAAAAAGCGATCTGCACCGCGTTCGGATTATCGACCGGCGACCTGCGCAGCGATTCGAAGTCGCGAAACGTCAGCCAGCCACGGATTTTGGCAATGTATTTGTCTCGCCAACACACCACAGCCGCATTCTCTGAAATCGGACGCTACTACGGCGATCGTAACCACAGCACCGTGATCGCCGCGCATCGACGGGTCGAAGACTGGATCAAAAGCGACCAGAGCGTCGGCGGCCGCGGCCCGAAAAATATGAAGGTCCAAGAAGCGATCGCAGCGGTCGAGAATCTGTTGCGAATCGGTTAGGCGTTGCGTCAACGCTTGGCGATGAAGTGCCCTTCGGATACCCTGGGAATAGCCGATCGATCGTTCGGTGACCCGTTTTTCTAATCCACAACGTTCCCGTTTATCCTTCTTTTCGTTCCCGAAACTGATGTTTTCGCACCGGAGGCGACCATGGCAAAAGACTTCGACGACAGCTTTGGCGGACCGGACGATGGCGGAAAAGGCAAACGACGAAAACCACGCAAAACGACACCGAGCGAATTGCTCGCTCGCCAACCCCCGTTTGACCTGGAGGCGGAAATGGGGGTGCTGGGCAGTATCCTGCTACTGCCCGAAGTTTGCGACGATATCGCGTCGGTCATCCGCCCAGACGACTTTTACGACGAAGCCAACCGGTTGCTGTACGGCCACATTCGTGAAATGTACGACACCGGATCGAAGATCGACCACACGCTGCTGGTCTCGCGGCTGAAGACTGCTGGTGATATCGACAAAATCGGCGGTGTGGCTTATCTGGGCAAACTGAGCATCGCGGTGCCCAACGCGGCGCACGCCGCTTTTTATGGCCAGATCGTTGCGGAAAAAGCAACGCTGAGGAAATTGATCGAGGCGAGCACCGAGATTCTGCGCGACGCTTACGATCAAAACGGCGAACCGCGAGAATTGGTCGCCCAAGCTGAACAAAAAGTGTTCGCGATCATGGACGGTCGATCGGCCCAGCATGCCTCCAGCATCAAGGACATCCTGCATCAATCGATGGACCGGATGGAGGCGCGGTTGGCCGGGACACACGTCGACGGCGGCGCGGAAACCGGGTTTACCGACTTTGACAACATGACCGGCGGGCTGCACAACGGCGAATTGATCATCTTGGCGGCCCGTCCGTCGATGGGCAAAACGGCGCTGGCGATGAACATCAGCGAAAACGTCGCGTTGCAAAATCAACAGCCGACACTGTTCGTCAGTCTGGAAATGTCGGGCATCGAATTGGCCGACCGAATGCTCTGTTCGCTCGCTCGGGTCAACGGCCACCGGTTGCGTAACGGCACGATCAGCAGTGACGACCGCAACCGATTGGTCGAAAAGGCGAACCAGATCAGCGAGTCGCCGCTGTTTGTTGACGATTCGCCCAGCCGCACGGTCAGCGAAATCGCGGCCGCGGCGCGGCGAATTCTCCGTCGTACCGGCGGTTTGAACTTGATCGTGATCGATTATTTGCAACTGATCGAGCCGGATAATTCGCGTGATCCGCGACAAGAACAGGTCGCCAAAATCGCTCGACGTTTGAAAGGTTTGGCGCGAGAATTGAAGGTTCCGGTGTTGTGTCTGTCTCAGTTGAATCGACAAGCCGAAGACAGCAAGGACCACCNNAGGAGTATTATCACCGCGGCGAAGATAAGGCACAATTCGCCGGTCAAGCGGAAATCATCATCGCGAAACAGCGGAACGGTCCGATCGGTGAAGTTCCATTATCTTGGGAAGGCGAGTTTACGCGGTTCCTCGACCGAGCCCCCGATCGACACAGCGAGTTCGACGATTACGCCGAGTTTACGACGTCGTCAGGATTTTAAATTTGCGATTTGAGATTTGTGATTTCAAATTGCAGAATCCCCACTAACAACTAACAACTTCCGTTTATGAGCCCGCAGAATCGTACTCTCGATCGTTATCAAGAATTGATGCAGATCAATGCTGCTAGCCACGTTTTACGCACCGCTGGGCAAGTCGGCGTGTTTGACCAATTGCGATCCGGCCAGAAGACTGCGGATCAATTGGCCGAAACGCTGCGGATCAATCGTTCGGGGCTCGATTTGTTGCTCGAATGTTTGATCTCACTGAATGTCGTCGAACGTTATGGAGACGACCACGCGCTTGCCCCGGTCATGCAATTGCTTTGCCAGTATGACAGCGATTTAGGCGATGCGAGCTGGCAACGTTTACGGCCATTGCTCCAAGGCGAATCGACCGATGCGTCTGGGCGAGCCTATTTAGACAGCCTTGCCGCGACGCAGTGGATTCACACGCCGGCGGCAATGCAGGCGGCGGAAATGTTGGACATGGGCGGCCCGACCGGACCAATGGGCAAATTTGGCGACGACGGATTGCCAGAACCGCTGCGGATTCTCGATCTCGGCTGCGGCTCGGCAGTTTGGAGCTGTGCGATGGCGTATCGTGACGGCCAAGCCTCCATTGTGGCGGTCGATGATGCCGCGCCACTTGCGGCTGCGACCAGCACCGCCAATGCGATTCAGTTAAACGATCGCTTCGAAACACGGATCGGCGACCCCGAAACGATCGATCTGAGCGACAGCGACTTCGGGCTGGTTGTGATCGCCCAGCGGTTGCATGCAACGACCGATGCGGGCCGCAAGACGCTGATCGATAAAGCTTACGATTCGCTCGCAGTCGGCGGTCGCTTGGTCGTGATCGATCTGTTCCGCGGGCCGACCAAACCGAACCTGACCGAAACGATCGAAGCGTTGCGAGTTCACGCTGGCACGGGCGGAACCGGCCAAGGGCGAATGCAATCGATCGAAGAGACGCAGGCGCTGCTGAAGGCCCGCGGCTTCACCGACATTCGGTTCACGTTCATCGAAGCGAGTCGAGTGAACTTTGGAATGATGGTCGCAACGAAGTAACCGCCGCGTTCATAGTCCCGCCTTCAGGCGGTTTCGGACTCAGCTGTCGATACAGGTTTCCAAGAACCTTGCCAAACGATGGAAATCGCTCTTGGTATCGATGAAGCGAACCTTGGTGACCAATGTGACCGGATCGACCAATTGTTCAAACGGCACATAATGCAAATTGAACTGGCCGCTGACCGACACCATCACACCATTCAACTTCTGTTCCACCAAAGCGCGATAGGCACCGACGCCCAATGAGGCCCCGAGCATCACATCGAATGCTTGCGGCGGCGCACAACGTGCTTCATATCCCATCTGGATACCGTTGATTTTTCGAGTTCGGCCCGTACGTGCCGAATAACGCTTGCCGAGCATTTCAGCCATTCGCTGGGCCAAATTGATTGACGAAATGTTGATGTGTCCGTGGTCGTCGCGGTCGACACCTTCCAAAACCTTGGACGGCAAGTATTCCGCCAAACCTTCGGCCAGCACGATCGTTCCATATTCGCGGCCTTCACGTTCACGGGCCAGCATCATGTCGACCATGCGATCGACGAATCGATCCAGTGCGATCACCTTGCGAGCCTTTCCGGTCTCGGCATTGGTCTCCGTATCCGCCATCGCGCCTTCGATATCTTCAACGCTCATCACCATGCTCGCTTCGCCAGCGATCGCGGCACCATAGGCTAGCCAGCCGGCACTGCGTCCCATCGCTTCGCAAAGGAAGTATGCGCGGCCAGCTGCGGCGTCGTAATTCAAGTTTCGGATCTCTTCGGCCAACGTTTCGACCGCCGTGAAGTATCCGAACGTGAAGTCGATCCCGGAGTAATCGTTGTCAATCGTCTTGGGCAGGTGAATGACGGGAAACCGACGCGATCCGGCGGGCAAGTTGTCTTGAAACAGCTTCATCTTATTGGCCGTTTTCAGCGTATCGTCGCCGCCGATCGAAATCAGGGCATCGACTTCCAACGAGCAAAGGCCTTCGTAAACCCGACGCA
>DNWZ01000098.1 GCA_003506095.1 Planctomycetaceae bacterium
GCGACTCATCCGCAAAGTTATTATCGAACCGGACTGGCGAATCCTGATTTTCCTGGCTATGCAAGAAATTCACGACAACAGACAACGTCGATTCCTCATATCCATTTCAACGGTGCCGGCGGAAACATCGGCGCCGGGAAATGGAATGACGGATCGAAGGAGAATCGTGCTAAGTTAGCTGATCGGGTTAGTGACGCGATGCGACGAACCTTTGATGCGCCCACGTTTCACGAAATTGCGGCCGCTGATATTGGCTGGGAAACCGTTTCTGTCGCATTGCCACCGGCGGCACACTTGATTGAAGCCGATTTGGTCAACCGGTTAGAAGATTCTGCTGGCAAATCGGCCGATCGGCTTGGCGCAGCGACTCATCTGGCTTGGCTGAGGCGTTGTCAGATGGGCGATCGAGTTGACATCGGTTGTTTGACGATTGGTCCGGCGAACATTTTACACATGCCTGGGGAATTGTTTGTCGAATACCAACTGGCGGCTTCATCGATGCGACCTGATCGCTTTGTCGCGATGGCGGCATATAGTGACTATGGCCCAGGATACATTGGGACAAAAGTCGCATACGGCCAGGGCGGTTATGAGACCAGCGACAGGGCATCACGCGTTGCTCCGGAAGTGGAAACGGTATTAGTAGGTGCAATTGCAAAATTGTTGGGCACCAGCGAATTGCGAGCACCGCTGGGCATTCCCCACGATGTCAGCAACCCGTGATCAGGCGATGACGAATGGAGCTGCGGAAGTTTCAATGCTGAGCAAGGGCTTCGCAGTCGTCGGACCGTTCCTTCGGTCGTTCGACTCAACTGCGGAGACGGTTTCGGGTAACGCCCAATAGCCATTGCCTGTCTGAGCTTTAACCCACCTGCTGTGATTATTTCAGCTTACGATTTGCTCAGCTTGCGATTTGCAACGTGCGGCCAGTCTTCAAAAACGCTCGCAGCGGAGCGGCTTGATCGGTCGGATCGACTTCCTTCAGTTCGCTTTTGCCGGTTGCGACCGAAAGCTTGCCAACGAACATTCGTGATGACGAAGGCTCGGGCGAATCGACCACGGCGGTGACGACGTTTTGCGACTGGTCGACATAGGCGTCAATTCGATTGACTGGCGAAGCGAAGCTTGGGGAAGCGTTGGACGCTGAGCTAGCCAGTAAATCGGAGGCGATCACCCGCTCCAATTCGTCACGAACAACTTTGATGTGCTTGGGGGCTTCGATTCCGATTCGGACCGTATTCCCTTTAACACGCAAAACGGTGATCTTGATGTTGTCGCCGATCTGGATGGCTTCGTCGAGTTTACGAGTAAGAACGAGCATGGCAATTTCCTTTTCGCCGGAGTGGCACAAGAGCTACTGAGATTCGATCCTTCCGAGTTCTCGCCGCTGTCGTGTTGACCGTCGGTTGCGAGAACGAGAAGGTGTAGTAGCAGTGGGCGTGCCAAACCGCACTTGCAAACCGAAAAATAAATCGCAAGCCGTTTCACAGCAATGACTTACGGCATTTTTGATAGGGCAAATGCGGGTACTGCGGATTGACAACTTTTCCAATTGTTACAACTCCTTGTAAGCACAGCGACCGCTGTGGCGATCGATTTTCCTGCCACTCTTTTTGCAACTGTTGTCATGTCGACCAACTCGATCCACCCGCTTGATAGGTCCGAGTACGTTGAACAGGCCTATTTTTACGGATTATTGGAGAATCGCATTGTCCAAGAGATCCCGATCCAGGAATTGCTGGAACAGGTTCACTTTGAAATCGCGGCCAATACGCGGTTACCGATGGCGATCGATTTTTTGCTGACCGAACTGAAGCATGTTGGCGTGATGGCACCGGCGATGCGGCGTTTGGTTCACTATTTCACGCCGTTTCAGACTTACCTGATCTCCGAAGCCGAGCGTGAGGAGGGGAAGTTTGATATGCGAGTGGCGTTGAAGGTTTTGCAGGCTGAGGCGCAGTACCGGGCCGATGGCGGTTCGCACGGTGGTTTGTTTTTTTATCAATTCGAAGCGATTTGCCGGAATCGTTTGCGGTACGACCCGGGGCTGGCGGCGATCGCGGGCGACCCAAGCTATGACGACGTCTGGAAGGGCTGGATTTTGCGGCTTCGTCGCGACATCGGCTTGGTCGACTTTGCCGACTTTCTGTTTTTGCACAGCGACGAATACCGCCGCAAGATGGTCGCGATCGGTGAATCGGTCGAAAACCGTGGCCCGTTCATTTTTGGCCCGCACGAAGGGCGAATCGCATTCGCCTGTCGTCGCCGCGATCCGCTGTACCTGTTTGGTGCGCTGCAGCGACACCTGGGCTACCCAGCCGTGCCGCGTGTCACGCCGGTCGATCGCACAATGGAAGCGATCCCGCAACTGTTCCGCAAATTGGAACAACTGGAGCACCGACTAAAATTGATGGAGCAAGAAAACCGCACGGGAATCGACATCACGAAGTTTTATAAGAAATGATGAATTGATATAGGATTGTTTTGTGAGCAAGCGGAAAACATCATGCCGACCGAAGAAGAACCCTCGCGCAAATGGCGAATGATCGATGTCGTTGTGTTGGCGATCGCAGCAGCGATTGTGATTGCTTTAATGTTGCCGCTGTTGAATGACGTTCGTGGACCAGCCAGGCGCAGCCAGTGTGCGGTCAATACCGGGCATCTTGCTCGTGCCGCAATCCAATATGAACTACGCAGCAAACAACTTCCTGGTTATGTCAACGACTTTGGATGGTTTACCGGCACAACCGACCCGGCTGAACCGGCTGGCCCGGAAAACTCCCATCGGCCCGGCGACAAGAAACTTGGCAGTTGGGCCGTACCACTGCTTGCGTTCTTAGATGAACAACCGACTTACGAGACGTGGTCAAGCGAGACGCTTCCATTGCTGGTCCAACGCGAGGGCCAGTTTCATTTCACTCAATCCGCTGCGCCGAATCTCTCAACCATGCAGTGTCCAGAATCGAAAAACTTTAGTTCGAAACGGGGCAGCAACAGTTACATCGCCAATACTGGGATGCATCCTCTGAGCCCGGGAACGCATGATCCAAATTCGTTCTTGCGTTCGATGCAAGTTTGCAACG
>DNWZ01000321.1 GCA_003506095.1 Planctomycetaceae bacterium
CAGCGTGCTCGGTCGCCGAATGAAGTCGGTACTTCAGCGTGCTCGGTCGCCGAATGAAGACGGCACTTCAACGTGCTCGGTCGCCGACTGAAGTCGGTACACCAGCGTGCGCGGTCGCTGTCCGAAGGCAGCGTTTTGATGTGCGCAGGCAGTTAGACAATGATTGCCTGTTCGGTCGCTCACTAAGCGGCCTTGGCGACTTCGGATCTTATAAACCGTTCTGCGCGCTGGGCTAGCACTTCATTGGCCAAGGCGCGATAGTCGGCCGCCCCATTGCTGTCCGGAGCGTATTCGAAAATCGACTGACCAAAGCTGGGCGCTTCGGCCAATCGGATGTTTCGGCGGATCTTGGCGTCAAAAAATTGTGCGCCAGCGTGGACGTGATTTTCAGTCGTCGTGGTGCAGAAGAAAGCTTCCACGTCGCTGCTGACTTCGGCCGCCAAACGCGTCGTCGAATCGTACATGCAAAGGATAACACCAGACAATCGCAGGCGGTTGTTCAAGCGTTTCGAGACGACTTCGACCGTGCGAAGCAGTTTGCTCAGGCCGTGAAGGGCCAAGAAATGCGGCTGCAGCGGCAAGAATACTTCTTCCACGGCAACCAGTGCGTTGATCGTCAACACGCCAAGACTCGGCGGACAATCCAGCACCAGGTAGTCGAACGGTTGGCTGTCAGCGGCCAAAGCGTCGCGCAAGATCAATTCCCGACCGACTTCGCCCGCAAGTTCCATTTCGGCGGCGGCGAGATCGATGTTCGATGGAACGACAGACAGGTGATCCGATACGGTAACACGCGCATCGGCGATCGACGCGTTGCCGCACAGAACATCATAAATTGTTGGCACAGCGCCGGTTGCGGTGACACCCAAGTGCAAAGAAGCGTGTGCCTGGGGGTCGAGATCCAAAACACAAACGCGCTTGCCGGCGTCGGCCAAAGCAGCCGAAAGATTAACGGCGGTCGTCGTTTTGCCAACGCCGCCTTTTTGATTGATGACCGCAATGGAACGCATTTTTCTAAGCTCGCTTCTGCCGTGAAGGGATGGGTAAACGACGAACCAAAACGCTGGTCGTAATCGTTTGGCCAAGCACAGCGTCTAGCCGAAACGTTACGCGGCGTTCAAACGTCGCATCTGCTGATAAGCCAATAAGACTTCGTACAGGTCGGCGTCAATGGAGACTGTGTCGTCCGAAAAATCGCTCAGCCAACCGCGTTGGTGATTGATCGCATCGGCCAGCACCGGGGCGATGTCGGCCAGCGAAACTTCGACCCTTCGCGGTTTTACAGCAGACTTGGCGTTGGAGCGTGGTCCGACCGAACCGGCGATCATGTTATCTTCGGGTTGCAAAGGTTTGCCTTGGCGTGTGGAATCGTGGTGTTTATCGCAAGTTGTCGCTTCGCAACAACCAGACTCGCCATTGCCGCCCGCGGGTGCTGTTTGGGTGCACATTGACGGCGTATTTTCCGTCATATCCGCAGTATCTGCCGGTTGCTGGGTGGATTGCAGCGCGGAAAACAACCGTAAAAACGGACGAGACGACTGGTTGTGGTTCACGGCGACTCTCGTATCGGGAAAGGGGCGTTAGTTGCAAGGCCGCACAGCGAAAATCGCTCGGCAGGCGGAAGCCTAGGGCGAGACGCGATCCCGGCTTGGGTGATCGCAAAAACGTCCGTGAAACAAACGTCGGCACACCGCAGCGGCGAACTGTATTAATTTTTAACGATTGTGCCAATTAAATCGATTCTATCGGTGGCCGTTGGCTCCTTTGAAAAACCTGGCGTCCTCCGTCTGTCCCACGAGCGGGTCGGTTGACAACACGGTAGCAAAAACCCTACATTTCCAGCCCCCACGTGGTCGGGCGTTGCGCGACCCTTTCGTTCAATTTCTTTCTCACCTTGCGAATGCCCTTCGGTTGACCGCTCTACTCAGGCTCTTTGTCGGGCTGAAAACAGCTGACACGATGACCGTTGATGGGGCAGAAGCCGAGGTAATTCGTCTCAAACTCCTGTGCGTGTCTGCATGACCGTCGACCTAGAAGCGATCGCAAGACGATCTGGCTGCGACATTTCCTCCCTCAAGTTAGCTCTCCCGCTTGTCGAGCAAGGGTTTGCGCCGCCGTTTCTGGCCCGCTACCGCCGCGACGAGCTGGGCGGTGTCAGCGAACCGGCGCTGTGGATGCTGCAACGCTCCATCCGCAGCGAACAATCGTTGGCCGCGCGACGCGAGGAATTGACCAAATTGTGGCAGCGAACTCGGTTGGCTGATAAGTCGATCGAGAAGGCGATCCGAGACGCGAAGTCAAAATCGGCGATCGGCCGCGTTGCCCGCAGGCTCAAGAGCGAACCGGCGGATCCCAATGCGGCCATTGCACCGGAGGTTTGGGTCGCTTCGCGGTTGCTGAACCCCGAGCCCGGCGATTCGACCGACGCGGCGGAACTGGCCGTGGCGGTTGGGCAAGCCGAGCACGCCGAACAAATCGCTCAAAACATCGATCGAGCCCTGGCAAGACGCTTGGCTGACCACCCACAAGTTTTGGGAGCTGCTGTTCGCTGGTTGACCGGCAACGCGTCGATCAAGTTCTTGGAAGTCAGCGACCCGAACGTCGATTCCAAGGGGGACGACGAACCGGGCGGCAACGCGCACGACGCAAACAGCTTGGACCGCCCCCGAACCGAACCGGGCGCGAATTGGCCTAGCCCTGAACAGCTGACCTCAACGCCAGCGGAAATGCCGGCCCAGGCGACTTCGGTGGCCGATTCTCCGGAAGAAACTCCGGTAACCGTTGAGGATGCGGCCGTTGTCGGCGAAGTGGCAGAGGCAACGATCGAAGATGTTGCTGTTGAAGTGCAAGCGGGTGAAGCGGCGGAAGTGATCGTCGCTGATCCGGCGTCGGAAACGCCGGCGGTCGAATCGTCCGCTGAAGTGTCGATTGCTGGCGAACCCAATGCCGAAGCATCCGCGACCAAAACCGCTGCGTTGGCACCTGCTGGCGGCAAGAAAAAGGGGAAAGCCAAGCCGATTGTCAAAAAGACAAAGGTTTTCAAGAAATTATCGCCGCGTCAACGCCGCCGACGATGGTTGATCAGCATTCTAGAACCGTTGGTCGGCAAGCAGATTCCGATCAAGGATTTGTCGCCATTCCAAACGTTGGTGCTCAGCCGTGCGCTGCGTGGCAATTTGGTCCGCTGCCAATTCGTTTACGACGCCAACCAACTGATCGCCCAGCTGCAAAAGACCGTCGCGTCGTTGAACCCAGCTTTGGCCGAACGGTTGACCGGAATCGTGGCGACCGAAGAAGCGGCGATTCGCGAAGCGACCGAATCGGTTTGGTGGGACGAATTGCAGGAAATTGCGACCGGCCGATTGGTCGATATCGCTGCCGCCCACCTCGACGAACAACTGCATCGCGGGCCTTTGGAGGCTAAAACGGTGTTGGCGATCGACGCAGTGGGGCCGCGCACGTCACCGATTTCGATCGTGTCGGCTGACGGCCGCGTGTTGCACACCGAAGACATCGCCAGCCAGCTGGAAAACGACCTGCGAACCGCCTCGGTCACGCGACTGGGCGAGCTGATCCATCGCTACGCAGTCGACTTGATCGTGATCGGCAACGGTCCGGCGCGACGAGCAACGATGATTATTTTGGGTGAATTGATTGCCCAATCGCCCGAAGGGTCGGTCAAGTGGACGCTGGCCGAACGCAGCGGCGCCGACGCTTATTCGGGCAACGAGCTGGCCGACCGTGAAATGCGAACGACGCCCCGTCGATTCCGCGCGGCAACCTGGCTGGCGTTTTCGCTGCTAAAGCCGGCCTGGGCGCTGGCAAAGGTCAACCCGCTGCGGTTGCGTTTATCATCGGCCCAGCGTGAATTGCCTGACGAATTGTTGGCCCCGGCGCTGCGCGATGTGATGACCAGCGCGATCAGCCGCGGTGGGCTGGACGTCAACGCCGCCGCCGTCGATTCGTTGACTCAGTTGCCTGGTGTTTCTCGTGCCGTGGCCGAAGCCATCGACCGGGCTCGCCGCCAATCGTTATTCACATCGCGTGAGCAATTGCTAGCGTTGGAAGAATGGGGCGACGAAATGGACAGCCGCCAAGCGATCGGTTTTTTGCGAGTGTTCGGTGGCGACGAGCCGTTGGATGCGACCGTGATTCACCCCGAGGATTACTCTTTGGCCCGAAAACTGGCCAAGGCGCTCAAACTTGAATTGCCCCCTTCGGCTCCGCCGGGATACCAGGCCCCGTCGTTCGATTCGCCGACCGACAGCCCTCGCAGCGGCACCGTGATTTCAGATCAAACGTCGCCAGCGGCGGGGCCGAAGACGGAGTCGTTCGAGGTGAATGAGCAATCGCCAAACTTCGCCGCAGAGTTGCTCGGACCGAGCGATGCGGACTCGGTCGAGGCGGTGTCCAGCGATGGGGGGGCGGAAGCATCCGCAGAAGTAACGGCAGAAACATCCGCAGATTCGTCCGTCGAAGCCGCTGTGGTTGACGACCCAGTGGTCGAATCGAATCAGCCGGTTGGTCAAGCTGACGATGCCACGGCGCCAGCCGCAGAATCGGGCTCCGACGCCGGAACCTCGGCGACTCAGCCTTTGCCCGATCCAGCCGCGATCAACAGATGCATTCGCGAATGGCAAGTCGGTTCGAACCGCACGCATCGCTTGGTACACGCATTGTGCGATCCGTTTGGCGAAGAGAAATTGTCAAACCTGAGCGAGCCTCCGGCTGTGATGACGCGTTTGCCAAAGCCTGGCGATTTGCGCCCCGGCGATCAAGTCGTTGGCGTTGTCGCCAGCGTCGCGTCGTTCGGTGCGTTCGTAGAAATCTCGCCCGAATCGACCGGCCTGATCCGTGTCAGCCGCTTAGCCGAAGAGTTCGTTGAAGAGATTCACGACTATATTCAAGTTGGCGACATCGTAACGGCGTGGGTGACGGAAGTCGATCAAAGACGGAAATTGCAACTGTCGGCGATCTCGCCACAACGCGAGGAGGAATTGCGAAGCCGACGACTGGAGGCTCGCGACAACCGTAACCAACGCGGCGGGTCGCGTCCTGGGCGCGGCGGCCAGCAGTCGGGTCAACAAGGCGGCCAGCAGTCGGGCCAACAGGGCGGCCAACAGGGCGGCCAGGCTCGATCGGCACAGCCGCGACGTGAAGGCGAACCGGTCGGTGCGGGTTCGCGTTCCGCACGCGGATACCAGGGCGGCGGAAATCAGGCTGGTGGCAACCAAGGCGGTCAGCCCAATCGCGGTGGCGGTGGCGGTCGTGGTGGATCAAGCGAACCACGCCGTGGTGGCGGTCGCGATGATTCGCGTCGAGGCGGCGGCGATAACCGTGGACGCGATCGAGGCCCACGCCGTGAAGAGCCGATTTCGTATTCAACGCGATCGCCTAAAACCCAAGTTCCGCTGGAACCGATCACCGATGCGATGGCCGAAGGGAAAGAGCCGCTGAGGTCGTTCGGCGACTTGTTGCAGTTCTTTAAAAAGGATCAACCGGCCCCGCCAACCGAAACCAAAGCTGAAAAGAAGCCCAAGCCGCCGAAACAGGAACCGAAACAGGAGCAGGCCGTTACCGACGTGGTACCAACGAACGAACCGGCGCCGCCATCGGATTCGACTTCGTCGGATTCAACCGCTTCTGAACCGTCGACGACCAGCGAACATTCTGCGTAATCCATTTATGAGCGACGATTTCGAAGAACGACTTAAGTCGGCGATTGAGCGCGGACAGCGGCGCGGCGAGCGTCACGATCAAGCGGCTCGTGCGGCACATTTGACCGAAGAAGAGTGCAAGCGGTTGCACACTTCGTATCGTTTGTCGTTGTCCGAACGGATCGAAAAAGCGATCGAACGTGTGGCACAGCATTTCCCCGGTTTCCGAACAGAAATGCTGTATGGCGAAGTCGGCTGGGGCGCAGCGGCATACCGAGACGATTTGCTGTTGGTTTCTGGCAAACGCAGCAATCTGTACAGCAGATTGGAAATGACAATCCGGCCTTTGACGTCTTACCACGTATTAGAATTGCGTGGCAAAGGGACCGTTGCGAACAAAGAGCTCTTCAATCGCAACCATTTCGTACCAATCTTAGAAGTCGACCCAGACGATTTCGCACGCCTGATTGACGCCTGGGCGATTGAGTACGCCGAATCCTACGCCGCCCGCACCTAAGTGGCCTAGGCTTCCCGCCGGGGTTCAACCGCAGGTAGGCTTCCCGCCTGGGGGCCGAGAATCTTTAGCTACGCCCCCGTTTCTCGCAGCGTTTTACGGTCTGCTGGCCTGTTTCGCTTCGCTCGCAAACGCAGAGCGTCTGGACACCCAATGGATCGTCGACTCGGTTTCGTGGTCACGACATTGTCCCTGCTACTTCGGTTTTCCCAAGCCAACAACTTCCAACAAACGCAACGCATTGGTCGTTGGCGAAACGCCTTGTCGCATTTGATAATCAAACGTCATCTGATCGCGACCTTCGGCGTCGCGTGTGATCGTCTCGCGAAAGTGAACCGTATGTGCGATCGACTGCAACTGCGGATCGTCGGCCAGTTCTAGGTCGTGCGTGCTGATCGCTCCGATCGCGCCGCGATCGATCAAATGTCGCAACACGTGAGCGACCGCGATTTGTCGCTCGCGACTGTTGGTGCCCTGTAAAATTTCATCCAACAAATACAACAACGTCGTATTCATCGCGGATCCACCCGCCGTCCGCCTCGCATCGATCGCTTCCGCATGTCGCACGACGCGCGCCAGCGACTTCAGTTCGGCCATATAAAACGACACGCCCTCATCCAGATTGTCGCGCACTCGGATGCTGGTTGCCAACTCGATATCCGGCAATGAAAATGCCTTTGCACAGACGGGGCCGCCGGCACCGGCCAGCAGAACGTTCAACCCGACACTGCGAAGCAACGTGCTTTTGCCCGACATGTTCGAACCGGTGACCAGCAACAGTGTGCCCTGTGGTCCTATGGCGACATCGTTGCAAACACGCGCACCGTCCTTCAACAGCGGGTGGCCGATTTGCAGGGCAGAGACGGTTCGGGGCGATGTTACGGAATCTGGTCGAACCCACTCGGGCGTCGTCCAAGTCGGGTTTTCGTCGATCATCGCAGCCAGCGACGCGACGGCTTCTAGGTCGCCCAGCGAATCGAACCATCGTGCCGCTTGCGAAGCGTGTTCGGCTTGCCATCGTTCCAGTCGCCGCAGCACATGCAGGTCCCAAAGCCCGCCCATCTGCAAGACCAGATAGACTAAAAACCAGCCGCCGCTTTGCTTGATCGAGGCGGCCCAAGCGATTCGTCGCAGCGATTTCATAGCGACCGTGGCACCCGTCACCGGGTCGCTCAGTACGTTGCGGATGTGCCCCAGCAGGTCGTCGTCGCCGGTATCGGGCAACGTCAACGCGAGTTCAAACATATGCTGGTAACCGTCGACATCGCCCCGGCCCGAAACCGCCGACGCGAAAATGTCGTGAACTTCGCCGAGCATGAACGTCGAGATCGCCAAATTGATACCGCACACTGCCGCGATCGCTCCGACAACCCAAATGAACGCCGCTTCGGTGTTCTGGGGCATCCCAATGCAAACCACCAACGCGACGATCAGTCCGATGAAAACGATCGGCGAGACGGTCGACCAGAGCGACAAGGCCTTGTGACGATTGAGCCACGATGGCGAAGTGATCCAGCGAAGGAAGTGATCGGGATCGGCCGTTCCGGTTGCGGATCGCCGCGCGTCACAATAAAAATCGATTCGCCACTGACGCATCGGAGCCAACACGGTCGCCGCTTGGTGACGTCGCGTCGCCGACTGGCGACATGCCGGTCCGATCAACCACGACGCCAGGCGCCGC
The DNA here is from genome assembly GCA_003506095.1 of Planctomycetaceae bacterium. Lineage (GTDB taxonomy): Bacteria > Planctomycetota > Planctomycetia > Pirellulales > Pirellulaceae > UBA6163. The sequence goes on from DNWZ01000321.1 coordinate 7,853, forward strand.
AAGCCGGGGCCCAGCGATGCCATCGAGACAAGTTGGAACAGCGAACCACGGCCAAACACGTCCAGGTCATCGGCGACCGCAACAGGATCGCCGGCAGCTTCGTTTTCAGTACTTCGGGCCGCTGCCTGAATCTCCTCGGTCTTCGGCTCCCACAACGGCAATCGGTCCCAATTNNACGTTGATCGAATCTCGCAACTGTTCGTGCAGCGAAACGGCGACCAGAAATCCGCCAGCGGCCACCCAGCCCAGCACGATCAACGCCGTGTGCCTGGTCAGGAAATAGCCAATGATCAACAGCGCTGCCGCCGCCAAAAACAGACCCGTACGAATCAGATTCCAGCGGCTGTCTCGCGCCAACAATTCCCTCCGCTCGTTTTCGATTTGCTCCAACGATTGGCGATACTCAACTACAGCTTGGCTCATGCTTACCTTCGGCTCAGACTCGTCATCAACGCATGGTTTAGGTGACCACGGCATCCCGTTCACATCACACTTTAGGCCATTCGCCGGTCCGATCGCCAGGTGGTTGCCACCCGTTGTGAGCGTGAAAAACTAAACCGCAGCCGATCAAGCGACGTCAGCGGCGATTCGCGGTCGCCGCGGCGCGGCCAATCGGCCGCCATCGATCACCTTCAATGCGACGCGATCTTCGAGGTTTGGCCGGACGATGGTCAACAATAACAGCGGCAGGAACCAGGCCATGTACAGACCGCCACCATAGGCATGCCAGAATTGTGCCGCGACCATCAAGGCAGCAGAAAATCCGATCAGAGTGCCGAGATTTTTCTGTGCCGGCCAAATCGCAAAAAAACCACTCAAAAGCAGAAAACCGACCAAAATCGGCAATCGATAAATCGGCTCCCATCCGAGCCCCCACACGCCGTCCAAGTCTTGCATCAGCGGCATCATCAGCCCAAACATCCGCATCAAATGGTGACCCAGCGGTAGGCTGCCGTCGACGACCAACAGCGCCATCATCGTCACCAGCGAAATCCCAACGCCCAACGCGAAACGTCGCACGCCCAAACGCCAGTAAAAACTGGCCCAAAGCGGCAGCAGAAACAGCGGGTAATAGACCAGCCCTGCGGTCGCGCCGAGAAACAATCCGGCGATTAGCGGACGACGGTAATTCAGTACCGCCCATACCAAAAGCGCCGCTGGCAACGCATGATCGACTCGCCCTGTCATCTGAGCGGTGTAAGGCAGCATCAAATACAACGTCGCACAACCGACCCCCGATCGCATATTGCCGAAGTGGCGATAACCGATCGAGATGATGCCGACGACAATCGCCAGGTGCGAAAATATCGCCAAAAAACGTGCCAAAATGACGTAACGCGTCGGGCTGGGCAACGCGTTGTCCGTCGTTCCCACCGGCAACGCGTTGTCCGTCGCGATTACGGGCTGAGCGACCACCACCGTCGGCTCCTGCATCGGCCGCGTCGGGATCGCAGGCAACATGTTCATCAGTGAATAGCCCGGCCCAAGCTGTGGTCCCTGCTCAACCTGCATCCGCGGCGTGCTGGTGATCACGTTGGCCATCATAAAGATAAACAGCCAAACGCCTATGAAAAGCAATCCGCCGGAAGTCAGATTTGGGTCCAGCAGCGGCCTGCGAATCATCAGAGGATCGAGCAGCAGGCGGATCAGAATCAACACCTGAATCGATAGCAGCCAAATGAATCCGTAACGCTCGACGTCGATCGCGGTCAGCCGCCGCGGAACATCGGTGGAATCGATCTGCTGCTCATCATCCTCAAACTCGCTCGACGATCCGTCGGCCATAGCAGCCATCGCTGCGATCGGGTCGTCGGGCTTGGACGCATCAATGTCGCCAGTAACGGAACGAACCGTTTCCACAGCTTCCATTTCTGCGGCCCGCACACGAGCTTCTTCGTTTTCCAGAATCTGGCGGCGACGCCCTTCATGGACAATCAACAATCCAGGGGCCAGCAAAATCAGCAGCACAAGGTCCAGATTTCGCATGCTCCAACATCGATGGAACACAAAGAACAATCCGATCGTCAAAAATGACGAAAGGTAGACCCACGTTGTCGGGTCAGGTCGTTTGTAATGCAGCAGGATTTCGCCCATCAAACTACCGCCGCGCCGTTTGCTAATCGATCGAATAAGCTTTTTGCGGGAATTGCTTTCCGATCTGAATCCAAACCTGCAATTCGTTCATTGTGAAATCTTAACGCTCATTTCACGCTTGACCATTCAAGACCACCCGCATGAGAGCTGGAAGTACACTCCATCTCACTCGCAACAAAATACGCACGCTGACGCTCTTTAGCTAGCGGTTGATTTACACATAATTTCCAATTGACCGACGATCACGTCTTCGCGTTTCAGAATCGCTGTCTTTAACGAAGATGCAACCTCGGCGGCCTGCTACGAATAACCGGCCGTGATCGTGGCCAAACGGCCCTCTGTGGGGCTTTTGTGCTCGCTAATGGCCTCGTAAGGGGGAATTCTCGTGCGCCGCGATCGCCTAGCTGTCGTGTCCAGATTTCGGGTACAATGGGACGTGATATCGGCATGCCTCGCGTGCCTTGGTCGGCCGTCGTTTTCGTTCCAAAAGTTGCTTGATATGAAACGCCCCAGCACTTCCTCAGATTTCCAATCTCGACGACGATTTTTGCGTGGATGCGGCACCCTGCTCGCATTGCCGTACCTGGCGTCGACGTCGCCTCGCATGGCACTGGCAACCGACACAGTTGCCAAACCGCCGCTGCGGGCCGCGTTTATCTACTTTCCCAACGGCGTGTGGGAAAAATCTTGGGTACCGCAAACCACCGGACCGGATTACGAGTTGAGCCCTTCGCTGCAACCGATTGCCGACATTCGCGACGACGTGACTGTCGTGACCGGTTTGGACAAAAAGCACAGCCACGGTGGCGATGGACACTATGCGAAAACCGCGAACTTCTTGACCGGCATGCCGGTGACCAAAACGACTGGCAAGAACATCAGCAGCGGTGGAATCTCGATCGACCAATTGATCGCCAAACAGACACGGCAATTTACCCCGCTGCCTTCGCTGGAACTGGGGACCGAACCGGTCATCAGCGGCATCGACAGCAACGTCGGCTACACGCGACTTTACGGTTCTCACATCTCTTGGGAATCGCCCACGCGCCCCGTGGCTAAGGAAATCAATCCGCGTTTGGTTTACGAACGTCTGTTCGGCAAATCGATCACCGGTGACAGTGAGAAAGCTGAGTCGTATCGCAACTTGCTCGATTTTGTGCTCGACGACGCCAAGCGATTGCGACCACAATTGGGACGCGACGACCAGTTTAAAATGGATGAGTATCTCGATTCGGTGCGGGCGATCGAAAAACGGATCGAGTTCGCCACTCGCAAAGACCCCAACCAGTGGCAGCCCGAAGTCGATGAAGACCACATTCGCGCCGCACGCCCCGGCGTGCCCGCGGAGTTTACCGAGCACATCGGTTTGATGATGGATTTGATGGTTCTGGCGTTTCAAACCGATTCGACACGCGTCTGTTCGCTGATGTTTGCGAACGACGTCTCAGGACGAAACTTCTCGTTCGTTGATGGCGTCAACGGCAGCCATCATGAATTGTCACACCATGAAAATAACGCAGAGAAGATTGCTCAGTACGAGCGGATCAATCGCTGGCATGTCGAGCAGTTTGCGAACATGCTGCGAAAATTGAAAGCGATTCCCGAAGGTGACGGAACGTTGCTGGATAACAGCATGATTCTGTTCGGTTCCAGCATGTCAGACGGAAACCGACACGACCCAGACAATCTGCCAATCCTGCTGGGCGGTCGCGGCGGTGGATCACTTCCCACTGGCCAACATATCGCCGCTGACGTGCCACTGTGCAACTTGTATGTTTCAATGCTCGACCGCATGGGCGTCGAAATCGAATCATTTGGCGACAGCACAGCGCGGCTGTTTTAAAAATCGATCCGCAACTGGCGATTACTCGGCACTGGCCAATTCCGGTGCATCACCGTGCGGTTTGCGGTTGAGCAATTCCGTCAACTGAAACGCATAATACGGCTGGTCGGCCGCTGGGCTTCGGTCGGCCGCCGCATTGGCAACCCAAAACTTGGTTGACGCCGGCTCGAACAACACGTTGTGCAAGTTGGAGCCCATTGCGACCGGTCGGTCCATCAACGTCAGCGCCGACTCGGCCGTAAACGTGCCCGAACCCTCTTTCACCCGCCTCACCAATTCCTGATAACGCCCACCGGCACTCAACAGCGCGCACTCCTTGACCGCGTGCGGCAACAGCGGGTGCGCCTGGCCGGCGCGAATCACATCAACCTTTTCCCACGTCGCTTCCATGCCGACCGATTCACCCGTCTTTCCGTCCGCGATCACATAAAAGTACTGGCAGGTGCGTGGATTGTTCTGAAAAACCTTGATCGCATCGTCCAATGTTTCGGACGTTTCGATCACTTCTCGCATCAGTTGCGCCATCGGCACACCCTGCCAATTTCCCAATCCACCGCCGCCCATTTCGCCGATCGAAATCTGCCTGACGTTCATCCCCGTCACGCTGCCGACAAAACCTGCGTAGGAGATATTCACATAAGGGATCCCGTCATCCGGTTCCGCAACGACGACAACCGCATGCTCTTGCAATCCCCAATCGG
>DNWZ01000829.1 GCA_003506095.1 Planctomycetaceae bacterium
CCCCGCCGGTGGGGTGCTGTGGGCGTGCCCTCGCTCGGCCGCTTAACTGGCGGCAACGCCCTGGAGGATTTCTTCAATTCTGGCAACAACAAGCTTTAAAGAGCGATTTGCCATCTCGAAGTTCGTGTGGCTGCTAACGTCGGCTTGGATTTCGTCATACAAATCTGCGGCATTTCGCAGTTTTGTGAGTTTTTTTCGAGCCATTTTAATAAATGCATCGTTGTCTTCGGCTAACTTCGCCGGGGCAACTGCGAGAATGTAATCATAAAGCTCGCGGGCAACTTCCTTGAGGTCGTCATCCTCTTGGGCCTCGTCGCTGTGCTTGATAAATGTCCGCACCATCCAAAGATGGGCAAGTTGGTCGTCGATTTGCTCGACAGCTACCGCCACAGCACTACTCGATGCATCGCTCATGATCGTCCGAAAAAACCCTCTAGCAGAGATAGAAAACGCAAAGTCCAGGGAAGAACTAAAGACCCGGAAGTCCGCAGTCTAATTGATTCTGATGGCGCTGTGGTGCGGATACGAAAATCTATCGCTTAGAATCAAGGTGCGTTGGGGAGGATCGGCTCGAATTCCGCGTTTTAATCGCGCGGATTCGAATTTTCGTCCTTTGCATCGACGGAACCGGGCAGCAGGCAGTTCCCAATCGCACCCAGAGAGCATGGCAATTGCTCCATCGGCAATGGTGCGATTGCTTCGGTCGCCGATTGCTTCGTTTGCCGATTACTTCAGTTCGCCCGATTTCGTAATCTGAATTGGCAAGCGGGGCTGGCCAGATTGCGATCCGTTGGCTTCGATTTTCTTCACCAAATCCATTCCTTCCAAAACGCGGCCGAACACGACGTGGCGGCCGTCGAGCCAATCGGTCGTCACCGTCGTGACAAAGAACTGCGATCCGTTCGTGTTGGGACCGGCATTGGCCATGCTCAACAAACCGGGCCGGTCATGACGATACTTGAAGTTTTCGTCGGGGAACTTCTCTCCATAAATGCTTTCTCCGCCCGTTCCATTACCTCGTGTGAAATCGCCCCCCTGAAGCATGAAGCTCGGAATTACGCGGTGAAAATAGCTCCCTTCGTACGATAGCGGCTTACCCAATTTGCCCTGTCCCTTTTCACCCGTGGCGAGCGCACGAAAGTTTTCTGCCGTTTTAGGCACATCCTGGCCAAACAAACCGAACACGATTCGCCCTGCCGGTTCGCCACCAATCGAGATGTCAAAAAAGACTTTGTGAGTGACCGGGGCCGACGCAGTGCCTTGTGCCTGTGCCTGCGAAACAACGACCGCAGCGACACACAACAAAACAAATCGCAACATGGGGAAATCCGATTGACCGAGAAATTGTGAATACCCGGCCCGGCCACCTAGCCGAACCGAAAACCAAAACACTTGCCTCCATTAATAACTGCAAGCGTCACCTGATTGAAGCCCTGTTCGCCGTCGGCAATTAAACCGCCTGATTAACCCACGTTCTTGGTAGACTTGGACGTTCCAGCAAAGTTGCTACTGACAAAAGGGTATCCAGGAAAAAAATGGGCTTCGATCTGTGGATTGCCATCGCGATCATGACCGTTCTGGCGGTGTTGGCCGCGACGCTTGTGGTGGCACGACTGTATTCGGATGCTGGCCAATGGACGATGCTCGGTTTGACGGTGTCAGCATTCGGCATGGTTATGTTTTTGCTTTACGGTTCCGGTCAACTGTTTTGGGCTCGGGTAATCCCATCATCTGCCGCGATCATTTACTCCAACTTCGCCGCGATTTTTGCCGCCATGGCAGCAGGTTGGGCATGGCGGTTGCCCGATACGCCGGCGTGGCGGCGAGCGACACTTGCGACTTTGTTGGCGATCAGTTCGGTCGTCGCAATCCTGATGCCGCTGCTGTCCATCGCCCTGCGTCCACCGCCGCCCGGCGGCGATGCGTGGCGCCAAGGTGTCGCTATGCAAACGTCTTGGGCCACATGCAGTCCCGCTGCAGCAGCGACGCTTTTTCGCGGTGAAGGCATCACGGTGAGCGAAGCAGAGATGGTCCCGCTGTGTTTGACCGATTATGCCGGTACACCGACGCTCGGCCTTTATCGTGGCGTTAAACTCGTTGCAAATCGGTATAAACGCCGCGTCGTTCTGCTCGATGGCGGGTTGACCCGTTTGGTGGCCGATGATGATTGGCCTGTTCTATTATCCGTCCGGTTACCGTTTGGTGTCGAGGATCGACGATTCGTTGAACAGTGGGGGTGGATTCCAGGCATGGGGCATTCGGTCGTCATTATGGGACGAACCAGCAACGGTGACTTCATTGTGGGCGACCCTGCAATGGGTTTGGAAATTTGGTCCAAAGCGGATCTAGATCTGCTGTGGAGTGGCGTCGGGATGCGAGTGGAGTGAGCGAGTCCCGCAATTCCTGTATCTCGAGCTATCGGCTGCTGTGCATTGCCGTTCGAATCAAAGGGGAGATTGATGCCTTGCCAGCGGCTTTTTACAACAACTCTGCGGCGACGGCGTCGGCCATCAAAATCCCCGCAGCAGTTAATTGGTAGTGCGACCCGTATGCGTTTATCCATCCGGAATCGACACAACGGGCAATCTCGTTTTGGCGAAGGGTCGCGACATCCACTCCGGTCTCCGCCGCGATCAACCCAAGATCAACTCCATCGATCATCCGAATCCCAAACGCCGCTCGCTCACATGCCCATTGTTGGTTGTCGATCGGTTCCGATTCAGCGATCGGTGACTGGCCATCCATCACCTTGCGAATGTAGGTCGTGGGACTGCGATGATTCACTTCACGTCGACCGTCGACAAACTTCGCTGCTCCTGGCCCCATCGCATACCAACCGCGTCCCTGCCAATACGCCAAATTGTGTCGACAGCGAAACGACGGTTTCGCAAAATTGCTGATCTCATAATGTTCCCAACCAGCACCGGAAACCATTTGGCGCACATCTTGATACATCTGCAATTCGTCATCTTCATCAACAGAAATCAAGTTCCCTTTGCGCATGCGATTCCAAAACTGGGTCCCCTTTTCATAAGTCAACGAGTACGTCGACAAGTGATGGATCGGTAACGATAACGCATAGACGACATCATCGCGCCATTGCTGGGGCGTTTCGCCGGGGGCGGCAAAGATCAAATCGATGGAGACATTCCCGATCACCGCAGCGGCCATTTCGATCGCTCGACTGGCGATCGCGCGATCATGCGTCCGTTCCAGTATCTTCAGCTTTGGCGAGGCGAAGGATTGAACCCCTAAGCTGATTCGATTCACTCCACGACTTCGCAAACAATCCAGCAATTCCGCGTTGATATCTTCCGGATTCGCTTCGACCGACAATTCGCCACCGGTGCGGATTGGCAACCATGAATCCAACAAATCGAAAAGCCGGTGCAGATGCTCGAGCGACAATCGAGTCGGCGTTCCGCCGCCTAAGAACAAGGTATCGACCGGCGCGGGGTGCTGCAGTTGTTGCAGCTCAATTCTTATCGCTTCTAAAAAAGAATCCGCCAGATCAAGACGCCCCGGCAGAACTGAAAAATTACAATATCCGCATCGATGGCGGCAAAACGGAACATGAATATAAGCGGATTGCGGCACCGGCCACGTTGGCAAATCGGCCGCCGCATCTTGACCAGTCGACTTATTCTTCAGAGCCATAAACGCAGACGTCCGCCCAACATATCAGGGATACGTTTTTCGACCCAGCGAGTGACTTGGATGTCGCTGCACCGGGTGCTGAAATGGCTGGCCAAAATCGCTTCGTTCTTGAATCGATCGCGACGCTCATAAAAATCATCCAAGTGCATGTGTCCATGCTTATGGATTTTCTCTTTACGATGCATCGGGGCAACAAACGTCATTTCCGTAACTAAGATTTTCGCCTCATACATTTCTGGGTTGTCGTCCAGTCCGCCGGGAGCGGTGTCGCCGGTATAAGCAAAAATCGGCACCCGTGTTTCGACCGTCACGTCGGTTCCGGCCAAGCGCAAATCGCGAATCTCTGGACCACTTAAATTCAGATACTCTGGCTTCAGTTTCTGGCGTCGTTGTTCGACCAAATAGCCGACCGATTCGACGGTGTGGCGAGTGCGCAGCGCCGTGACCAACCACTCGCGGCCGATCTCGATTTCGTCGCCATCGCGGATCGGTTCGAGTTCGCAGGGCATCGCGCCGCGATCGAGTTGAACGAATGCCTTGAGCAATTTCCAACACGGATCGATCGCCGCTTCGGGCAGATAAATGATCGGCGGATCCATTTTCATCATTCGCCGCCGCGACACATACAATGGCAACGCGGCGATGTGGTCGAGGTGGGTGTGCGTGATGAAACAGGTCGGTGTGCCAATAAAATCCCAGGGCTGGCCGCCGAGGTCAAAGTTCAGCTTCAGTTCGGCGATCCGCCAGTAGGTTTGCACCGCGGCGCGCGACCACCCTTCGATCGTGTATCCATCGATATGTTCGCTTCGCAGTGGGACGTNNCAGAGCCTATCGACCGGCGTGCGATATGGCCACTACCGGTGGACCGTTGGCGGTAGGCGATTTGCCGCTTGCGGTTTAGACTTGCGGTCGACGCCGTATTGAGTCACGCCAACAAGTCCGAAGGTTCGTCATGAATGCCGCCAGTTCCGCCGCCGGCCAATGGGTCGAGATCGATTTTGATTGCCTGCCGCTGCGCACAGTGACTCGGTTGGATGTGCCCGTCGACGCATCGCCAGCCTACGAACAATTCGTCCTGCGCGTCAAAGCGGCGATTGAGAAGCACGGCACGCACAACGCCTACTACCTCTATTCCGCCAGTTGCACGTTCCACCTGACCAACGATCCGCAAAACGGCATGGTTCGTTACAGCGTCGAAGGCGTGCTGTTGACCGACGATACCGACCAAAAAAGCCGCGCATGCGACTTCGTTATCCGGCTCGATCGCGAAACCTGTCCGTGGTTAACCGAGCCGATCGTCGAATTCCTTGCCGAATCGGTCAAGCATGCGATGATGGCTGAGTTCGATCGCTACATTTTTGCAGGCGATTTGGAAAAAACTCGCCAGCGAATCGAAAAGATCCAAGCCGATGCCGAAGCGGCCGGCGGGTTCATCGGCATGTATCT
>DNWZ01000457.1:0-13268 GCA_003506095.1 Planctomycetaceae bacterium
CGACAAGGCGTCTCGTTTATCGCAATTGAACTGCGTGATGAAGTCAATCAAGCGGAGACGGATCAGGTTTGGTCGCGGATTCGAGACAAGGCGGATGATGCGCGTCTTGAAATGCCGCCCAACGCCATGCGACCCGAATTCAGCAAACTAGAGATCAAAGCGCACGCGATGATCGTTTGTTTGCGGTGGACGAACCGGGATGACGCACCCATGGGAATTCTAAAGCGATATGCAAAAAATCTAAAAGATCAACTCGACTCGATCGCTGGTACAGAAAAAAGCGAAATCTATGGCGACCCAAGTGAAGAAGTTGTCGTTACGATTCGCCCAGAAGCTGCCGCTGCGATGTCTCTGTCCGCCGACATGATTTCCAACCTGATTCAATCGAGCGACACCAAGACATCAGCAGGGAAGATGCGGGGATTGTCGAACGAGATGCTGCTTGAGGTCAGCGGTGAACTTGACAACTTGACAAGACTAGCCAAAGTGCCCATTAAGTTGAACGATTCCGGAACCGTGGTCGAACTCGCTGATATTGCTGATATCAAAAAAACGTTCCGTACGCCACTTGATTCAAAAGTTCTTGCAGTTGACGACCCGGCGGTCGCGATTGGTGTGTACGTACAAGCGGATGTCCGCTTAGACCATTGGACGAGAGAGACGGAACGGTTGCTAGAGGATTTTCAATCGATTTTGCCTCCCGGCATTTCACTCGAAACGGTTTTTCAGCAGAACCGGTATGTTCAAATGCGAATGAAATCGTTGCAGTGGAGCCTGCTGTTTGGCGTTTTCGGTGTGTTCATTGCCGTTGCGATCCTGATGGGAATTCGTTGCGCTACCGTTGTTACATTGACATTGCCACTGGGCAGTCTCATTGTCCTGTTTGCGATGTACGTGCTGCAGATTCCCATCCACCAGATGGCGATAACCGGATTGATCATCTCGATGGGGTTGATGATTGACAATGCGATCGTAATCGTCGACGAAATCGACCGCCGTTTGAAAGATGGCATGCCGCGGATCAAAGCACTATCGGAATCGGTCCAGTTTTTGAAGGCACCACTGATCGGGTCAACCATAACGACGATGCTATCGTTCGCACCGATTGCAATCATGCCGGGCCCAGCCGGGGAGTTCGTGGGTGCGATCGGAACGGTTACGATCATTGCCGTTGCCGCTTCATTTTTTCTGGCTTTAACGATCATTGCAAGCATCGGCGCCTTTTGGTTGTCAGGTTCGCAAACGCATCGATCCGTCCGCCACGCGATCATCTCACCGGAGTGGTTGATTGGGATTTATCGTTTACTGTTAAATCAGATTTTCCGCTACCCAAAAGTTTCGATCCTGCTTTGCTTAGCGGTCCCGTTCGCTGGATTTGTTGCCTTTTCGCGGCTTCCCGAACAATTTTTTCCGCCGGCAGACCGCAATCAATTTCATATTGAACTTGAACTCTCTGGGACGGGCTCAATTCAAGAAACCGAACTGATGGCAAAGCGAATTCGTGAAGATCTGATGGCCGATCCAGACATCGATTCAATTTCATGGTTTCTTGGTGAGAGTGCACCACCGTTTTACTACAACGTGATTCCGGACCGAAAGAATATTTCGCGGTATGGCCAGGCAATTGTCGACACCCGGTCAGGTGTACGCACCCGTGACATCATTCGACGGGTCCAGACCCGATTGGAAGAACGTTTTCCATCGGTAACCTGTATCGTGCGACAATTGGAACAGGGGCCACCGTTTTCCGCACCGGTCGAAGTGCAATTATTTGGGCCAGACGATGAAATGTTGAAGCGTCTGGGCGAGCAAATACGTCTGTTGTTGATTCAAACTCCCAACGTCACGCACACACGATCGGAATTTGTTAACTCGAGTCCAAAAGTCACTTTCGCGGTCGACGAAGAACAAGCCAGACTCGCGGGGCTTGACCATAGCGCAATCGCACGTGAGATGAGTTCGCTGCTTGAGGGTGTTACGGGAGGTTCGATCCTGGAGGGTACGGAAGAATTGCCGGTGCGCGTTAGAATATCAAATGAACGTCGATCTAACCTAAACGAAATTGTCTCGATGGACTTGCTCGGGTCGACACCGGCAAACGCAGCGGGGAACGGGCCTGGCGGTTTTCGTGGGGTTCCGTTGAGCGCCATTTCAACGCTGACACTCAACAGCGAAACCGGCACGATCAATCGACTCAACGGCGTCCGCATCAATGAAATTCAAGCTTTCATTCGGGCCGGGATTTTGCCTTCGCAAGTTCAGGCACAATTCAAAACACGGTTGCAAGAAAGCGACTTCAAATTGCCCGCCGGTTACTCTCTAAAGTATGCCGGTGCCGAGGCGGAACGAAACGATGCAATAGGCAACCTGATCGTCAATGCCGTAATTATTTTTACGATGATGGTTTCTGCTCTTGTTGTGGCGGTGCGTTCATTCCGACTTACGCTGGTACTCTTTCTAGTCGCTGGCTTGGCCGTCGGTTGCGGGCTAGGTTCATTATGGATAGTTGACCTTCCTTGGGGATTCATGAGTATTGTAGGGATCATGGCGATGATAGGGATCGCAGTCAATGATTCGATTGTTGTGATTGCAGCACTTGATCAATTGCCGGATCATCAGCAGGCCGATCCGTTATCGATTACTTCGTGTGTCGTTGGTAATACCCGTCACATCGTGGCAACGTCATTGACAACGGTCGCAGGCTTTACTCCCTTGTTTTTTGCCGGCGGTGAGTTTTGGCCTCCTGTGGCGGTAACCATCTCTGGCGGTGTCCTAGGGGCTACAACGCTCGCACTCGTACTTGTTCCCTGTGCTTTTATGCTGATCCGGCGAAAACGTGCCGCGCATGCGTTACAGAACATAGAACTGATGTAAACCGTCACAGCGTTAATTCAATTAAACACAAACTAAAAATTTCACGCACCGACCAGATCGCAACAGCCCTCGAAAACAAACCCATTGTGGCTTTTAAATGATAAAAAACGATTCGCAAGCAAAAGACTTTGATGTCATCATCATCGGGTCTGGCATGGGGGGACTAACCACCGGAAGCCTTTTGGCGCAGTTAGGTGGCAAACGTGTTCTTATCCTTGAACGGCACTTTAAATTGGGCGGTTTTACGCACAGTTTTCGTCGCAAAGATTATGAATGGGACGTGGGTGTCCATTACGTTGGGCAAATGCAGGCGGGTTCGATGACACGACGGATCATGGATCTCGTGACGCGTGGTGGCGTTCAATGGAACCCGATGGGATCGCCATTTGAGCGATTCGTGTTTCCCGAAGGCAGCTTTGAAGTACCCGATGATCCCAAACTGTTTTTGGAGAAACTGCGAGAACGTTTTCCCGATGATGCAGCGGCGATAACCCGCTACTTTAAGGATTTGCGTAAAGTGCAAGGCTGGATCGGAAGGTGGTTTGTCGCCAAGCAGTACAGTGCGCCGATTGCACGTCTTTTGACGATGGGGTCCCGAAAATTGGTTGGGATGACCACGTCTGAATACCTGCTGCGATTCAAAGATCCCCTACTGCGCGCATTTCTGGCATCACAATGGCCGGACTATGGGTCGCCACCAGATGAGAGCGCGTTTGGTTTTCATGCGACAGTTGCAGGTGATTTTTTAAATGGCGGCTACTATCCGATAGGGGGGTCGAAAGTGATTGCGACCGAGATGGAGCGAGCTATCGAATCGCACGGCGGCAAGTGTTTGGTCAGCCACGAAGTCGTAGCGATCAACACGCATCACGGTAAAGCGTGTGGCGTGACGGTGAAGCATAAAGGCAAAGAAACGTATTATTCCTCGCCGGTTGTGGTATCCAACGCGGGTGCGATTACAACGTTTACGAAATTGGTCTCTCCTGATTTTTGTGAAACAGAACGGCGTCAGGCGTTGAGCTTAAAGCGTGGTGTATCGGCGCACATCCTGTTTCTTGGGTTAAACGATGATCCCCGTAAGCATGGATTTGATGAGGCCAACTACTGGTTGTACGACCGCCTGGATCACGACGTTCATGGTCGAGACCGAGAAGGTAAACCTCCAGGAGTGGATGGGGTATTCGTTTCATTTGGTTCGCTTCGAAATCCCGGCCAAGAGCCGCATACTGCACAAGTCATCACCTTTAGTCAGGAGTCGCGATGGGGAGATTTCGAGGGCAGCAAGTGGAAAAAACGCGGTGACGTTTACGAACAGCAGAAGGTAGATGTATCCAACGAAATGTTAGATTTCACCGAAAAATATCTACCCGGGCTGCGGAAATTAGTTGACTACCAAGAGTTGTCGACGCCGCTTACCATCGAAAGCTTTACCGGACACGCTGCGGGTATGGTCTATGGCCAGACGTGCGATCGAAACCGCCTGTTCCGAGACCAATGGAAAATCAAAACGTCGTTACCGAATCTTTACTTAACAGGCAGCGACGTAGGAACGCCCGGAGTTAATGGGGCTTTGATGGCGGGGGTTATGACTGCCGGCAAACTCTTGGGACCTTTGGGCGTTCCTAAGATCATGAGCCGCGCATTCATGGGGTAGAAGGCTAGCCGTCGCTACAACCGTTGCAATCGATAGTCAAGGAATGATTGGGGAGTTATCGATTCAACCCACCCTGTGAAGTGCCCAATCTGGCGGTTTTGAAAGCTACTGTTCAGGTGCCTGTTGATATTGAGTCACGGGAGCCTAAGTTCATCTAGCAAGCCATGAAGAACCCCACCATCAACCCATCGGACATCAGCTTCTCGCATGTCGCTGACATGTATTTGTCGGAACTGCGTAAAGGGAAGGCTATCCCGGTTGAAAAACTGGCCTCCGCATTGCCACACTTGGCATCCGAAATCCTCGAGCAACTACCGGCATTGGCTCTACTCGAACAGGCGATGGCACCCTTTGAGCCGAGCAAAGAGGTGGATGTTAGCGATGACCTTGGCGGTTGCAGATTGATTCGGGAAGTTGGTCGCGGCGCCGTTGGCGTAGTGTTCGAAGCCTATGATCGCGGTTTGGACCGAAAGGTTGCCGTGAAGGTTATTCCGTTGCGCGGCAACGAGTCAACTATCGCGGTTGATCGCTTCGAAATGGAGCGGCGCGCGATGGCTCGACTCGAACATCCGCACATCGTCCCCGTCTATTCTTCCGGCGTTAGTGAGCACTCCGCCTTCTTGGTCATGAAGCTGATCAAGGGCTACAGTCTTTATGCTTTGCAAAACGGAGCGGGTGATTTTAAAACCCGATTCCACTTCTCAACCTTGCGATCCAGTTGGGACTCACTTGCCTCACTGGGTTTGAATGTCGCATCAGGACTTCAACACGCTCATCAACAAGGGCTTGTCCATCGTGACGTCAAGCCCGGAAACCTGTTAATGGACGCTGACGGAAAGATTTGGATTTCCGATTTCGGGCTGGCGAAGGTGTTTGATGTCTCTAAATCGCTTAGCCGCACGGGCGATGCGATCGGTACGCCGCGGTACATGGCACCGGAGCAGATTCGTGGGATATGTGATGCCCGAAGTGATGTCTATGCACTAGGGATCACATTGTATGAAATCGCCTCGGGGACAACGGCTTGGAACGACAAATCATGCATTTCCCTCATCACATCGCGACATTCGATTGAATTGCCGGATTTGAGGTCGATTTGCCCTGAGGTACCAGACCAGCTTTCGAGAATTATCATGAAAGCTTGTCAGTTTGCACCGGACGATCGCTATCAAAACGCAGATGAAATGCATCGGGTTCTTCAGCGATTCGTAAATGGAGAACTGAAAGCAGATCGACGGGTTCGCAAACGATTGCCTGATGCGACATATCGCAAAAAGTCACGTCGCGAGACAATCCTTGCGAGCTCGCTGGTCATGCTGACTTCATTCTTCATTGGTACATTTTTGTTCGCGGGAAAATCGCAGCAGAAGATTGCCGCTTCCGTCCAAGTCGCGTCCAACAGCCCTTTGAATAATTCGGCTGCTCGCTTAATCGATAAGTTGGCTGATCGTGAACAGGACGACATGGTTAAGATCGTTGCCGATTTTGTTGAACAATCGCTTAACGAGTCGGGGAAGAACCTGCAATTTTCAGAACCTGCGAAGCAGGAAATTCGAAATCAAGTTCAAACCATTACAAACCAAATCAAAACGACAGGCTTGACCGAAGAGTCGTTAGGAAAGTTTCTTAATGGTTATCGAAAATCATCGCTTCCAATCGCAACCAAGGTGATGCGGTTGGCGACGAAGGTGAACACGTCTAGCCTAAGTCGATCTGAGAAAACATCCGCCATTGAGACGCTACGGGAATTGGCCACCGCGACAATAAATGGCTACATCTCTGAACAGAACGTCGACGCAATCATAAACAATCTGCTCGGTTTTCAGCCAAAGTCGACATCGGAAGTCGCCACATCCGTCATTCCGGACTTGCGGCTTCGATCTTGGCTAGCAGATTTGAAAAACTATCTCGCCACTTTGCCGCCAGACGCCTTAGTCAATAGTGACACAAAGAGCCAAGTTTTGAAAGATGTTTTTGAAGGTGCTTTTGGTCAACCTGAGCAGGCTGGTAATCTAAAGTCGAGTTCCCGAAAAGGTTCCCAATGAACATGGATGCAACGGAAGCGTTTGTGAACGCATTGATCAAGGTAACAGATATGCCATCGCAAGATTCAAAGTCGGGCCAACCTAGGCAGTCTATTGATGGGCCCGATACGCTTGCGGAAATGTTTATTGATGTTCGCGATCACTTGAAAGCGATGATTTCCGCACGTTTGGACAAAAGGCTTCAAACGCGTGTTGACGCATCGGACATTGTTCAAGAAGTCTACCTTCGAGCCATGCAGGGGCTGCCGACATTTTTACAGTCGCCCAACGTTCATCCTGTCGTTTGGCTTCGATTGATCGGCAAACACTTGGTTGCTGAAACTCATCGACGCCATTTTCGTGCTAAACGCTCGCCCGATCGTGAAGCGTCGAACGTTGATAACGATAACGATCTGGTTGTCAACCACATCGCCGACTCCATCCAATCTGTGCATACCGCAATTGCTCGCGAAGAACTTGTCGTGAAAATTCGACACCTGTTTACGCAAATGTCCGATCAAGATCGCGACGTACTTGAAATGCGTCACACAGAAGGTTTGGGGCTGATTGAGATTGCCGGGGTTTTGGGCATTTCGTTGGATGCCGCGAAGAAAAGGTACTATCGCGCATTGGCACGGTTTCGCGATGTAGCAGGTGAGATCATTTAGAGCTTACCAGAAATGGGCTTTGCCCTTTTTGCAGTAAAGTCGATTTCGATTTTTTGCACGCCAGGCCATTATGCAGAATGGCCTTCAGTGGGTTTGCCAGCACGTTCGCGTCGCGACAACGATTGGCTTACGAAATGGCGAACGGATCGACCACTGATCGCTTTGCGCTCAATCAACTCTTTGGCGACCAGAGTGATCGCTTGCCAATGTGCGGGAACGTTTAACAAATGCTCGGCCTTATCGAGCATTCGGCGTTGAAGACGTTCGGCTTGCTTTTCGTTCCCCCCGCGTTCGTGCAACAGGGATGCGACATGCCTTAAATCTTGCGACGCACCAAGTTTGCAGTAACGACCGGTGAACTTTGCCTCGGCGACCATGCCGGCAAGCAGAATCAAGACCTCGTCCTGAAGCGCATCGTTCGATGCCCGACGGCGACCGCTTGCAAGTTCACAAACGCCAAGACGAACGCCACCGGTTTGGATTTGTCCCGCCTTGATCGTAACTTTTTGAATGTTACGCCCAAGTATTGCCGCCATAACGGCGTGGCCGGCTTCGTGGTAAGCAGTTGCAATCAGCTCAGATATTTGGGAACTGGATAGTCCAGAAACCGACTCGGCATCGGGGGTTACTAGCCCAGTGGAATCGATATCGTGATTGGGGGCCATTTTTCCGTTCGACTTTGTTTGTTTTGCAAAGCGTGTGTTGGTGCATCGGAATCACCGTGACTAGCATACAATCACGTTGCGGGGTCGTCACGGTCTAAGATCCCGTTTAAAGTGAGCCATGTTCCTTTCTGGTGGGGCGTGAGATCCAATGAAATAGACCCGCCCGATGAGGGACATCACCCTTTTCGGATGGGCTATGAGTTGCCATTGATAAGTCGACAGGCCAGTCGATGTGGAAATTAGTTTGTCGAAGTGTGATCAGTTGGAATTCGCCAGTGGTAATGCCCTTTGCCGGTGTACCTCAGGTTGTCTTCAGTTCCGTCGGTACCGTCGACAGTTAAGATGCCGACAGCGGCAAGCCAACGTGGACCATTCGTAATTTGGGTGGAAACACAGTTGCCACGGCATCCTAAGTGGAATCCAACCGTCGTATCATCGGGGGCGCCCCTGGACGCGGCGAAGCCGATATGTCGGGCGCGGCCGAGTCAAACTGGATGATCGAGGTGACCGCAACCGACGGAGCGGAGAAAGACATTAACGCAAAGGTTTTATGGAAAGCGAAAAAGGCGATGGCAACCTCTTCATCGTCCGTGGCTTACCAAGGCGTCGGCTACTGGGGCAATCGTGCTGGGGATAGTCTTTGCAATTAATTTAGAGGACGGCTCCGAACTGTACGCCCGGCGAATCGAGCAAGCCGCTTGGGCGACCGCAATTGGCTGTAAGGACCGCGTTTATTTTTTTGGTAAAGACGCGACGACAATCGTGATCCGCGGCGGAAAAACAATTGGCAAATTGGCATCCAAACAATGGTGGAATTCTGAGGATTGGAAGCTCGACCGGGCGGCAACCGATCGAGAGGATACCTCAGAAAGTCGCGCCGCTGTTGCCATGTTTCAGGGGCAATTCAATCTTGCGTGGCGTTCTCGAAAGACTCGCTGCTGATCCAAACCGGCAATCAAGTCTTTCGAATCGCAAGCGTTTCAACATAGTTTTGAATAATAAGAATTGGTAAATATGGAAGTTCTTGAAATCGAAATTGGCGGATTTGTTCTGTTCCTCGAATCATCAACGAAGCCACTGAGCAGTCGGAATTTTGGCGAGCCCCACTACGTCACTTGTTGTTCACGCGATGCTTAACTCGATATCCGGTTGGCGAGCGATCTGGCCAAGAACGCTGGTTGTCGTGCGTTGCAAATGAAGACAGTGCCCTTTTCGATGAGTGGCGCACCTGCGGTTCGCCGGCTTTGCAAAAGTACCTTACCAAGGCTTTCGAATGCTGGCTGGTTACGGATTTCTGGTTTCCGTATGATGAAGTTGTCTTCGCCGCCAAGCAGCATCAGAACGCCGTTTTGGATACAATCACAGAAAGATCGCTGAGGTTCTATTTATCGGCGGATGCTGCTGCAGGGATTTAGAGCCTATCGAAAATGGGGGCTGACCCTTTGGAGGCGAGTCGATTTCATTTGCTTTTTGGCCCCGCCGGAGAGGGTCGGGCCCCTTTTCGGATAGGCTGTTAATAGAGATGAGTCGTGTTTGCGTTGCCATCATCGTCGCCAACCTGCTCGCTGCTTTGCCATCGCTGGCGGTTGCTGGGGAAAAGATCGACTTCATTCGCGACATAGAGCCGATTCTCCAGCAGCACTGCATCCGTTGTCATGGCGTCGATGAACGCAGTGGTGGATTGAGTTTCGAGGATAGAGACAGCCTATTTGCGGAAGCGGATTCAGGAGGTCGAGCCATTATTGTTGGCGAGCCTGAAAGCAGTGAACTGCTCAAACGCATCCGGTCAACCGACGAAGGCGATCAAATGCCTCCGGAGGGTGATCGCTTGTCCGCTCAACAGGTACAGCGGCTCAGCGACTGGATCGCCGCGGGAGCTGCGTGGCCCGAAACGATGCCGTCGTCGCCAAGGGAGGCAAAAACGAGTGAACATTGGTCTTTTCAACCGCTTGTTCGGTCCCAGCCGCCCACCGCTTTGGATCCTCAGTGGCCACGAAATCCGATTGATCAATTCATCCAGGCTCGGCGAGAGAAAGCCGGTTTGGTGGTTGCTGCCGATGCCGATCCGGTTGCGCTGATCCGCCGCGTTACTTATGGGCTGACGGGATTGCCGCCGACACCGCAAGAAGTGAATGATTTCGTCGACGCGGCCCAGTTGCCGGCGGGCATCGAAACGGCGTTCGGAGAGTTGGTCGACCGCTTATTGAGCCGCGTGAGTTATGGCGAGCGTTGGGGACGCCACTGGATGGACTGGGTGCGTTATGCCGACACGGCCGGTGACAACTCCGACTATCCGATTCCTCAAGCTTATCTTTATCGCAACTACATCATCGATTCGTTCAACGAGGATATTCCCTATGACCAGTTTCTTATCGAACAACTTGCCGGTGATCTGCTTCCCGCCGAAACACAAGCAGAGCGAAATCGCCAAACCATCGCGACGGGTTATCTTGCGATGGCTCGACGATTCGGATCGTTGGTCGAACGTTATCCTTGGCATCTGACCATTGAAGATACGATCGACAATGTGGGCCGTACGATGCTTGGCCTCTCGATCGCTTGTGCACGGTGCCACGATCACAAGTTCGACCCGATCAGCACTCGCGACTATTACGGACTTTATGGGATCTTTGCCAGTACTCGTTATCCGATTCCGGGGCTGGAACTGTTCAGCGCACAGCGTGATTTCATCCCGCTGGTCCCCAAGCCTGAAGCGACCGAGGTACTCCGTCCTCATCAGTCGAAGACCGATGAGTTGACCAGTGAGTTAGAGAAACGCTTGGCGGAGTGTGAACAGCTTGCGTTGGAAAATGCGGCGAAGGGAAAAGACGCCAGTCTGGACGAACAGCGAAAGATCAGCGATGCATTGGACGCGATGCTACTCAAGGCTCGCAAGGCGGGCGAAAACCTAGCGGCGCACCTAAAATCGCTGCCGGATATACCAACCGCGTATGCCGTTCAGGACGGGGCGCCTCGTGATGCAAGGATTCAAATCAAAGGCGAACCAGATCGACTAGGCGCCGAGGTTCCTCGTAAATTTCCTGACATCCTGGGCGGTCAACGCTTGCCTGACGATGTGGCCCAATCCGATAGCGGGCGATTGCAGTTGGCACGATGGATTGCGAGCCCGGATAACCCGCTGACCGCTCGCGTGATCGTGAACCGCGTCTGGCAACGTCACTTTGGAAATGGCTTCGTGCCGACGACCAGTGATTTCGGATTGCGGGGTGAAGCCCCCACGCACCCAGAACTGTTGGATTGGTTGGCAGGCGAGTTTATTCGCGGTGGCTGGTCCATCAAACAGTTGCACCGAATGATTTTGACTTCGCGAACGTATCAACTTTCAAGTCAGGATCTGTCCGCCAATCTTGCAATCGATCCCAACAACCGCTTGCACTGGAAATTCAACCGTCAACGTTTGGACGCTGAATCGATTCGAGACACATTGCTGCTGGTTTCAGGTTCGCTGGATCCGAGTATGCCGTCGGAGCCCTTCCCCATTCCGCCCCAGAAAGTTTGGAAGTACACGCAGCATCATCCGTTCAAGGACGACTACGCAAGCGATCGTCGCAGTGTTTATTTGATGACCAAGCGGCTAACGGCTCAGACATACTTCCAAACATTTGATGGTCCCGATCCCAATGTATGCACCAGCAGTCGGGATACATCGGTGACCGCGCTGCAGGCTTTGTACTTTGCCAACGATGCCTTCTTGCACGCACAAGCCGACCGTTTCGCCGAGCGACTTTTGCAGCAGTCTGATACCGATTCGCAGCGACTCCAACAAGCTTTCACCACAGTACTTTGTCGAGCGCCAACGGATCAGGAATCCGAGTTGTTGCGTCAGCATTTGGCCAACGTGCGACAGCGTGTTGCGAAGGATGCGAATCCTGATCAACAAGCCTGGTCAAGTTTGTTACGCAGTTTGCTAAGGTTGAACGAGTTTTTGTATATCGATTAAGCCCACCTCTCATCTTTCCTCGCCTTTTATCATGACATTGTCATCCCTCAATCGACGCACGCTCATCCGGTCGCTGTTCAGCAGTTCGTTGCTGATGCCTGGCGTGATGTCGGAACTGTTAGCGGCCGATGAAAACCCGCTTCGACCGCGGATGCCGCACCGCAAAGCCGCCGCAAAGTCGATCATTTTTATTTATGCAACTGGCGGCGTTTCGCACATCGACACCTTTGATCCCAAGCCAACTTCGGGCGGACGTGACGGCACAGGTGCTGACAAACTGATGGGCAACCTCTTCGGTGCAAAGCCCAATGAAAAATGCGGCACGGAAGTCAGCAACCTGTTCCCACATCTTCGCGAGGCGATGGACGAAATCTGTGTCATTCGTTCGATGCGAGCTTCGCACTTCGATCATTCCGAAGCGACGTTGGGCATGCACACGGGTTCGCCGACCTTCGCGCGTCCCAGTATGGGATCTTGGGTCAGTTATGGCCTGGGAACCGTCAATCAAAACCTGCCCAGCTTCATCGTCATCGCGCCGCATCTTCCTTATGGTGGGACTCAAGTTTTCGCCAGCGATTTTTTGCCGGCCGTTCACCAAGGCACGCGAGTGTTACCCGGTGACAATCCGATTGCCAACCTAAAGCCGCCTGGATCAAGCGGCGATTTGCAGGAGCTTGAGTTTGGCCTTGTTGATGCGCTTAACCACCGAGAGACCTATGAGCCTCAACATCAAGCAGGAGGTCGCGCGCATGAAAGGCATGACGATTTCTGCACTTCGAGAGCATTTCGAGACGGTTTGTCTCGAGCCACCACGTAGTCATAATCGCGACTGGATGATCAAGAAGATCGCCTGGCGGTTACAAGCAAATGAACAAGGAGGTTTACCGGAGCGAGTGACTCGGAAGAAGCTGCCCATGGCAGACTGAACCACATCTTCAGGAGCAATTCCGTCGCGATACTTGCGATTGAGTCGAGACGCAACCAACGCAATCAAGCGGACTTCGTACCGAGCCAAAAGTACACGTGCAGCGTCCTGTGAACCTGAATGCCACAGGCTGACCAATTCATGGCTAGCTCGGTTCGTCAGACTCAAATCCGAGAATTCCTGAAATTCGCTGTCCGCTTTGCTGTCCAGATTCTCACCTCCATCGGTATCCGCTTTGTTTCCAACAATTCTAACCGGAGGAACCCGATTATGACGATGGTCGTGACTGAACCGTGCAAAGGCTGCAAAGATAAGGCTTGCCTGAAGGTTTGCCCATGCGATTGCTTCTACGAAGACGCGGACATGGTCTACATCCACCCAGATGAATGCGTCGATTGTGAAGCCTGTATTCCTGAGTGCCCCGTCGAAGCCATTTTCTATGAAGACAATGTGCCGACGCCGTGGCTGCATTACATTGAATTGAATGCCAAGCGTTC
>DNWZ01000457.1:13286-14111 GCA_003506095.1 Planctomycetaceae bacterium
CAGTTACCGGCGTTCTTGGCTGAGTACGCTGGCGACACACTGTGGGCGCTGATGGTGTTCTTGTTGGTAAGCACGCTTCTGGTTGGTCGGCCGATCCTGGTACGGGCTGCGATCTCGCTAGCCCTCGCTTTCCTGTTGGAGATCAGCCAGCTCTACCATACTCCATGGAGCGACGCGATCCGGCAAACCGCGTTGGGAGGGCTGGTGCTGGGTTTTGGGTTTCTGTGGACGGATCTCATTTGCTACTCAGCCGGCGTGATGATCGGTGTCATCGCTGAATTGGCGATCGCCGGTAGAATGTGGGTTTCTAAAGAGGCTTAACCGTGCAATCGAAATCCGTTCTCATCCTGGCAAATCGACAAGCTGCTGGGCTCGTCTTTCCGCTGCTTGACGATCTGAAATCTGCGGCGCTCGTTTCGCCGATTGCCGGCACTGGCAATCATGCTCATTGGCTGTTGGGGCATTTGGTTTTCTCCGAAGGCCGTTACCGCGAAATGATGCAGGGGATCGAGAATCCCTGCCAATCGCTCCACGACAAATTTGGCGGTGGTTCACAGCCAGATCCCAACGCGGCCGAATACCCGTCATACGAGGAGCTTTTGAGTCGTTTGCGTTCTATGGACGAAGAGTTCATGGCTTGGCTTGAAAGCACGAGCGAGGAGGAGCTTGATCAAGCGATCGCAGGGGTCCCTCCTCAGTTCGAGCTCTATTTCGGAACGTGGCGGCACATGTTCCTGATGCGAGCCATGCATTGGATGAACCATCGAGGCCAGCTTGCCGACTGCCGTCGCGCCGCTGGTCGACCACCGCTGATGATTTAAGCCA
>DNWZ01000700.1 GCA_003506095.1 Planctomycetaceae bacterium
GATGCGGCTAATTTTTTTGCCGAAGGTTTTGTGCCGACATACTGAGCAAAAACGTTTGCCGGGTCAGCGAATTGGTGTGAAGGTTCTGACCAACGGGACTTCATGAGTAAAGCAACAGGTTGATCTCATTTCGTTTTTAACTACCGCATCGCGAAACAATTCGATCAAGTTAACGACTTTCGACGGCGGAGCGACCATGGTCACGCAGGCGAACTCGCGATTGATTCGTAACCCGGTTTGGGAATGGGATGATTGTGTATCGGCGAATCGCCAATTGCTGATGCTGGCACCGGACACGCCTTGTTCCAGGAACATTTGCAAAAGTGTTTCGGAATCTTTTCGTTGTGAGACAACATTCAGCAGCCTCAGGTCTCGGCTGACACCACGGCTGTCAGTTGCGAACTCGCTTGCACGTGGGTCGTGAACCAACAGCGGATTGGCCCGCCACTGGGTTGAGCCACTGAGCGAGTCGATCGCACGCACTAGTTGGTGGATGCTGACGGAGTGTTTTTTGGCTTGAAATACACTCGCTAAATTGGTTAACCCTTTGCTGGCCGGCAATTGGTAAACAAAGCCGCGGCCGGGTTGTTCGACATTGCCGGCTTGGGCCATCGCTTGGAAGACGGCGTCGAGGTCGAACTCATCGACCACGACGATCACCAGTTCCTTTTCATGTCGCTTGGTGATTCGCAACAAGCCGAGGCGGTCGCGAAGTCCATAGCCGCGGACATAGGCGATCGTAGCGCCTTGGGCTCCCGCCTTGATGGCCGCGCGGGCGATCGGCTCGGCCGTTCCACGATCGGTTGTGTGCATCAGTGCAAAGAGGTTTCGTTTGAACTTGATGTCGAACGATTCGGATTCGAACCGATAGTTGCCCGGGGTCCACAGCGGATAGTCGTCGGCACAAATCAACTCTTCGCAGGGTGTGGCGAAGATCGAACCGGCCCCGTAAAGTTGCAGTTTGCCAACAATGACAATCTGTTCCATCAAACGATCGACTTCTTGCCCGGGGACGATCAGGTGTAAGATTTCTTGTTCGGGTGAGATCGCGGGCAGCAGTGATTGATACCAATGCTGCTGGACCAACGTGCCGCGAGCGCTGGTCATCATCACATGCGCCGCACCGCTGTCCAAAACCGATTGGCTGACCAGACCCACGCTTTGCCGTGGCAGAATCGCGGTAACGAATGCATAGCCGGAATGCTGACTAAAGGATTTCATCGGTCACCGCATCAATTTCATCTTTTCGCGATCGACTGACGATCAATCCGACCAGCAACACGGTCAGGATTGGCCCGACCGATGCTAACGCCAGGATACCGAATCCGTCGATGACACCAGGCACATTGGCACCGATTCCCAGCCCCATCGCCAAGACAAGCGGCACGGTTATCGGTCCCGTGGTCACGCCCGCCCCGTCCCAAGCAAAGTTGACAAACTCGTCAGACGACAAAACGGTCAGCAGCAGTAGTAAAAGGTACGGTGGCACGAGTAACGTCGTTAGGTCAAGCGATTCGAATGCCATCTGGGCCACGCCTGCGGCGATTCCTAAACCGACGCCAATCGCCACGACTTGCATCAATAGTTTCTTCTTGAACACACCCACCGTCACCTCCTCGACGGTTTCGCCCATCGCATTCAAGGCGGGTTCGGCCAGCGTCGCCCCATAACCCAAAAAGAATGCAAACAGCATGGTGACGACTTTTCCTGTTACCGGGTTATCGAACACGGCAGGCACCGCACCGTCTGCACCCCACGGCACGATCGAGGCAAAGGTGACAGGAACGTTGCTGCCCAATTGCGTCCCCAGCGGTGTCAGTCCGATCGTCAAACCGAGACTAAAAAACGCCATCCCGATCAGCGAAAAAACAATCCCCAGAAAAATCTCGTCGCTCTTCCTCAGCTTCTCTCTCAGGATCACCAGCAGCGTGACGAACATAAAAATACAAAGTGGCAAGATCGCTTGAGCTGATATTCGCAGCGCACCGAGCAGTTCTTGGCCGACCTGCAGGCTATTGTCCCAAGGGCGTTCGGTCTGGCCGAAAACCAGGTTGTCGATGATGCTGGTCTGAGGAACCTTCTGTAGGACGATCTCGGCGTTTCGATGAACGATCTGGCCGTCTTCCAAGACAACCTCACCACCGATGAAGCGAGTCTCATAGCTTCGCGGATCGACCGGCAGTCGGCGCTCCAGCAGATACGCTTGAAACTCCGCTTCGGTGAAACCCGGCGGTGCATTATCCACTGGCAAACTGGCTTCGGGTTCCGGCACGACGGGGGCGGTCGCGACCTCCCGACGATCGCCCTGATAACTTGGACCGCCGTAATAGTCTCCGGCGTACTGGTGATAAATCGCTAGTGAAAAGACCGCCAGGATCGGGAACAGCGAAGCGAGCGTAACGATGCCGAAACCGGCGTCCGCACCGCCGGAACTTTGCGTACTGTCGCTGCCGATCATGCGGCAAACACCGATCCCGAGTGCCAGCACCAAGGGAACGGTTACCGGTCCGGTGGTCACCGCCCCGCAATCCCAAGCCAATCCGATCACCGGCGACAGCAACGGGTCTGCGTACGCATAAAGCGTCAGGGACAGCAGAATCGTCACGAGGGGAATCACCAAAGACCTGAGTCGCCAACCTAGAAAGAATCGGAAAATCCCGATTGCCACGGCAATGCCGACACCGATCCCAACAGCCAAAACCAATTGACCTGCGAAATCGTTCAACAAACTGAACAGCATCGGCGCTGCGTCGGGCTCGACCCCGCCACCAGCCCTTTTGAGTACGGCGATGGCCGGTTCGGCAAACGTCGCCCCAAGCCCCAACAGGAAAGCGAACCCGAGGATCATCGGCAGCTTAGAGTTTCGTGGCAAGATCGCGCCGATGGTTTCGCCAAATGGCATCAAGCCCAATCGCAACCCTTCCATGAAGAAGGTCAGTCCAACAACGACCAAAAGCACTCCTAGGGCGATCGTTAGGCCATAGATAATCGGCAATCGCAACATGAAGATCTGGAATATCAACAAGTAGGCGATGATGAACCACACCGAGCGGAGTTGTTCGGTGGCCTTTTCGCGGAAATACCGCCAAAGAATCGATGCAATGCCACCCACGCCGAGTGTTTGGAGTGCGAACCGTGTGGAAGACGGTGGATTTGACATGCGGCGAGCTTTCGCTTCCCCCGAAAGATGAATCAAATTAGGGTTTGTCACTGCAAACCAGTGGCCTTGGCCAATGTGGCGTCGGCACCGGCGCCCCGAAGTGTACCAGATTATTTCAGGGGCGAATCCGGCGTTAGTGACGGAAGCGCGCCGACGATCATCCTGTCCGTCTGGTGCCATCCACTCTCATTTGGTGCCATCCATATTTTGAAATGTGGACGGGGCGGGCAATGGCCTCAAGATCACTGACTGGCGAGAGATAACGCCTTAGGCGAGTGCTGGTTCGTAACGAACGACGAGCGTTGTCCAGGGTTCGTTGCCGACCGCACCCAGTGACACGCAAACGATTCTTGCCCCAATCAAACATACCGGGTCGAGATCAGCAATCTTGCCGACATCAAACGCCTGATTAGGCACGTCTCGACTCAAGTCGCAACGACTTAGGCATGCCGTTGCCGCTTCCCAAAGTGCCTGAACTTGCGACTCAAGACTCTTGACCCAAAGTTTCGGCAAAGGCGGCTTCGTGAGTTATCTAGGCAGCCAAATACAAGCTTCGAGCGGCTCGTTGGCCTCGGTGCCAACGCTTGCCAGACTTCTTCGCGTCCGCCTCCATCGCTGCCGGCGATCCGATGCACGTCGAACGACCAAAATATTTCTTGAAATGCCAAACCATGTCACGCCACATCGTCGAATCGATGCCTAGCGATGTTAAAACCGTCGCAAGCTGTGCTGGCACTTCCGACACCACTCCATCAATCCCTTGCTTCGCAGTCCAATTGAGCAACTGCAAATAATCCTCCCAGTTGATCTGCAAGAATCCGCGATCGCTTGCCCGTAATCCATCACCATGGAGCTGGGCATCGAGCGTCAGAATCTGCTTGTCCAACGTCAACGGTGACAACCACGCATCGCTAGCAATCTTGCTGCCCGTCGGGTTGCGTTTCTTTTTCTTATGCTGCTTCCTCAACTCAGCAACCGGAGTGTTCTTGATCTTGTTGCCCGCTTCTTGGTTCGTGATCGGTACCAGATCAAATGCAGCCGCGTGGATCTGCTTGCCTTTGGCCGCATGAATCCGATCGTGAGCCGATGTGTGTGTCGCCTTCTCAGGGATTTCGACCATTGCCGCCCGGATCGGGTTGAGATCGACATACATCGCGCACGCCAACAAACCGGTCTCGTCCATGATCCGCAGCGCCTTGAATCTCCCTTCCCAAAAGCGGCCCGTACATTCATCTTGACGATTCGCAATTCGAGCAATCGGTTCGGAAAGTGCCCGCATGAACCACGAAATATCCGACAATCGCTCGCGAATCACGACCAGCCGTTCAGGCTGGTTAACCAACATTTGAACATCGCTTTCGGTCGGCTCGGAGAGATGCTCCTCCAGCCTTCGTCCTGGAAAAACACGCAACCAGCGGATCGCCACTTCCTGATCCGTCCACTTTGCAACGACATCGGGCCGGTTGCGGAGGATCAGGTGCATGTGATTGCTCATGATCGCGTAGGTCAGCACATCGATCCCGAAGACGGATGCGAGCGCTTCCAGTCGCCGTCGAATCCACTCGCGTCGGTGCGAGAAATCCTTGCCGGATTTCTCATCAACACCGGTCAACCACGCCCGCCGGACGCACCTTTGCACGACATGAACGATCCCAACTTCCGACGCTTGAAACTCTTCGACACGCTTTGCTCTGCCCATGATTTCTCCTCCCGTTTGTTCCGATTCTAAAAAAAAATTCGCAGCCTTGTCAACAAAAGGTGGGTGGCACCATTTGGGAGTGATGCGATGTGACACGTCGAACCAGCTTTGGTTGCTTGATTGATCGGTAGCGGCCACCTGGGGCGATGGTTGGCCCAAAAGGGTAGCGGCCTGAACGTCCCGCATCGCCGGATCAAACTCCTAGGGATGGGGCAACCCGTTCGCTTGATAGATGCCGATCAAGACGGCATGCCTGGCGATTGATTCAGGTGAATCATGCGGGCCGAGGTAAAAGTCGCGTCCGCCAATCGTGACAACAGACCAACCGGAAAGATGAAATTGCCGCCCCGGAGCTTTGGATTTGGGCCTGGCCATTGGTGGTGGTTCCCGTTGTAAACCTGACCGAGTTATTCGGTACAGATTCGACTTTGAAACGCGGCCGCACACCAAAAGAACGGCAACGTTTTTAACGTTTCCGGCCGTAAATTGCGGTCTTTTCTATCAATAGCGGAGACCGGACTTGAACCGGTGACACCCGGCTTATGAAGCCGGTGCTCTAACCAACTGAGCTACTCCGCCGAAGAGAGTGCGTAGTTTAAGGGACTTCATCGGGGTGTCAATCGCTGTTGCCTGCTGCCCCCTTGACTGTTGGCCTTGCGAAAATCCACACCCTGGCGCGCGAACTGGGGGCGTCAGCATCTAGGTCAATCGGGCTACGCCTCGGATCGAGACGCCTCGGGACCGTTTGGTTCGCCCGCCAGATCGAGCGATTGTGGTCGCTTGGGTACCAGGAAGCCGACGGCGGCCAAGGCAATCAAGCTCAATAACACCGAAAGCAGATAGTAGTTTGAGAAAATCGCAATGGATGCCAAGACGGCTAGGCCGACTGCCGCAGCCATCCGCGACGGCATCGCCCACAGTGTTAGTCCGACGACCGTTTCGACGACGACCACTTGTCGTGAATACCAGGTCGCGATCTCGCGTACCGTGTCAGGCGAAAAGCTAGTCCTTAGCCAGTTGTAAATCCAAAAATCACGGTCAACAAAGTATATCTCATATAAGACTTGGCCAGACCAATACTCCGCAGTCCATTTACCAGCGGCTCCACCTAGTAGGATTACGGATAGGATCGTGCGCGATAACCTTGCGCCGCGATCGATTAAATAAGCGTCCGATTCGTCGATTCGTCCGGCAAACCACAACGACCAGAGCATCGCCCACCATGCGGTCGTGAATGTCATGTCGTTGTAAGATCCTTGATGGATGCATAAGATCGACAGACCGATAACCGGAATCGATGTCGAGGCCGATCGCAGTCGATCCTTCTTGCATGAAAAATTAAAACCGATGGCGATGCAGGTCAGTAGATAAGTTCCGATCACTACCGCTGCGGAACTGAACAGCGGCGAAAAGAAATCTTGATAAATTGGCAGTTCAACGTACGCATTGGCAGCGTCAATCAAGAATGGCAACTTCAATAACAAGGCGAACAAGGTGCCGACTTGGACAAGCCGGTAAGCCAGCAGTTGGCGACCTCGAACTGAACACAACTGCAATGCGATCAGGCCGGCCGGTTCGGTTACTGGCCAAGCATCGGAAACGACCGGATCTTCGGTGTGACGACAACCCGAATCGACGCCGCTGGTTGCAACCGTTGCGGTGATGTCACGAATGGTTTGCCCGCAAGTCAAGGCAGCACCTCATCGGTCAACACAAACCCACCATCCTCATGCGGCGTCGCGATCCACTGCGTGGTCAGCGAGCGACCGCGATAATCAGACCGGAGCGTGATCATGCGTCGATCGACTTCTTTGAGGTATAGCCGATCGGTTGCGAACGTGGTCAGTCGAACCGGAAAGTGGTTGAGCGTCCCCGTACGTGCGGTTAAAAATGGTGACGCGTCCCACGGCATCGCCTCGATGCGATACCGATTGTGAAAGCTGTACATTGCTGGGATCGGAGCCTGGATCGCCCAAGCGGCGAACGAATCGGTTTGCAGATGAAATCGGTTCAGTGTCGTCTGCTGGACGAAGGGCGAAATCGGCATCGCGATCAACCAGGCAGCAACGCAAGCCAGTGTCGCGAGGATCACACGATACAGCCAATCGGGTTTTGCCAGCGGTCGCCGGTTATCCATCTGAGCATTTTTTCAGGTTGGTTTCAGTTTCGCCGATCTCGCGATCGATCGATTTTGAATTATTGCTTACGAAAGCTTGCCGACGCGGAACTTACCTCTCCAAGAAGGGTTTGCCATTAAACGAGAAGTCTTCGGGCCGGTTGGCGCAATGTTGACGGCGATGCGGCTGGTATCGAAGTATAAAGTCGCCTTAATAATGCTCGATATCTCAAGCATAACGACAGGGAATCATGCGTGAATCGATATTCGTGGTCGCGGCCGCGGTGATCGCCTGTGCATTTCACGAAAGCGCATCGGCCCAACAGACGCAAAGCCGTGAAAAGCTGGCGTTTTTTGAAAGCCGTATTCGGCCGGTGTTGATCGAGCATTGTTACGACTGCCACAGTCGCGATTCGGACGAACCTGGTGGTGGGCTGCGACTGGACACTCGCCAGGGAACCTTCAAAGGCGGCAACAGTGGGCCGGCGATCGTCGCAGGGCGTCCTGAATCGAGCCTCTTGCTGTTGGCGATGCGTCACGCCGAGCCGAAACTGGCGATGCCGCCAGCGGATGCGGGCGAAAAGCTTTCCGCAACCGTGATCGCCGATTTTGAACGTTGGATTCGCACAGGGGCATTTGATCCGCGCGAGGATGACGGCCTTGTGGTAGACGACTCGATCCCACAAAAGGGCTGGGCTTGGCAACCGCTGCGGGTTACGACGCCATCGGATGATACAAGCGGATGGGCACGCAGTGATATCGATCGATTGGTTGCTGCGAAACAAAAAGAGCATGCGATCGAACCGGTTGCGGATGCCGATCGAGCGACTTTGGTGCGTCGATTGGCTGTGGACCTGACAGGATTGCCGCCATCACCAGCCGAGTTTCGCGAGTTCGTATTGGTCGACCCCGATCGTGATTTAGAAGAATTGGTGGATCGGTACTTGGCGTCGCCAGCGTTCGGCGAACGCTTCGGTCGCCATTGGTTGGATGTTGTGCGTTATGCGGAATCGACGGGGCGAGACTTCAACGTCGCTCAACCCCATGCGTGGCGTTATCGTGATTATGTGATCGATGCATTCCATGGTGACATGCCGTTCGATCAATTCGTTCGCGAACAGATCGCCGGCGACTTAATCGAAAGCCGCGACCGAGGCAATTCGCCAGACCAAGCCGCGGCCGACAAGGCACGACGGATGATTGCGACGGGATTCCTGGCGATCGGTCCCAAGAGCGTTAATGAAATGCGAGCTCATCAGTTTGCGATCGACTTGGCGGACGAACAGATCGATACATTGTCACAAGCATTCTTAGGCCAGACGATCGCCTGTGCCCGTTGCCATGACCATAAGTTTGATCCGATCACACAGCGAGATTACACAGCGCTGGCCGGCATTTTTCTAAGCACCGAAACCTTGTATGGGACACCCGGTGCCGTCAACGGTCGTAATGCCAGCAAGTTGTATCCATTACCATCAGGAGTCGTGACGCATGTGGGAAAGACGTCGATCGGACGTGATGAATACTTGGAAAAGAAGGACCGAATCGAATCGTTAAGAAAGCAGTTGAGCCAGGCACAAGCCAAGGCCCGCGAAGCAAGGTTATCAGGCGAACCGGTTGCGGCGGCCCAGAACGTAAACTTGCAGAGACTAACCACACAGGTGGGATTATTAGAATCGGAACTGAGCAGCTTTAACGAAGCCGGCGATGCGGTTGCTCAGGCCATGGCGGTTGTTGATAAACCAGCGGCACCTCGTCAAGCGTTTGGACGTGGCCTTTTCGGTGGTGGCCCGCTTGCCGGCCGTGGCGAGCGAACCGGACGATTCATTGGACCGTTCGATTTGCGGCATTTGGTCGACAGTCCACAGTTGATCCGGGGCGAGTTGGAGAGGCCCGGCGATAAGGTGCCACGGGCGATCCCAGAGTTCCTGGACATCGATCCGAAACAGAAGATTTCGGCGAACACGAGTGGCCGATTGCAATTGGCCGAAGCGATCACGAATGATGAGAATCCGTTGACTTCCCGGGTGATTGCTAATCGCGTTTGGGGGTGGACGATCGGCAAAGCATTGGTCACCACTGTCGACAACTTCGGAAACAGCGGCGAAAAACCGTCGCATCCTGAACTATTGGATTTTTTGGCTAATTCACTGGTTCATAGTGGCTGGTCAATCAAGTCGTTGGTCAAACAGATCGTGCTGAGTCGAACGTATGCCTTGTCAAGCGATGCGGAAAATCGATCAAACGAAGCTGCACGCCAAACGGACGCGGAAAACCGTTTGATTTGGCGAGCAAACCTGAAGCCGATTTCGGCTGAGGCGATTCGTGACGCGATGTTGGTGGCCAGCGGAATGCTGGAAAACACCCGCCCCACGGGCTCGCTGGTTGCCAGTTCAGGTGATGGGGTGATCGGCGCTAGGAGACCCGGTGGATTGCAAGAATCCCAGGTGACTTCGGCGGACGGCAATTTTCGTTCGATTTATTTGCCGCAACCTCGATTGGTTCTGCCCGATGTATTGCAACTGTTTGACGCGGCGGACAATTCGATGGTCACCGGCACCCGCGAAACGACGATCGTTCCCTCACAATCGTTGTATTGGCTTAATAGTCTGCGAGTTCAACAGTTATCCGAAAGTGTCGCTCGTCGCGTGTTAGGTTTACCGCCTGCAACGGAAACGTTGCCAGCGGCCGAAAATGCCAGCGATCCTCGCCTCGCCGCGTTCGAACGGTTTGCGGGTCGGCCAAACGCTATGGCGATCGGTGAAATGATCCGCATGGAAACGATACGCCGCAGGATGAACGGTGACGCGATGGGACGCGGATCGGTAGAGCCTGAGGTGCCCAGCGATGTTGCAGTTACCGATGAGAAGATCGTGCGCGGGCGAACGACTCAATTGGTAATCTTAACGTTATCTCGCGAACCTTATGAATCAGAACTCTACGCCGTGGCCGAGTACGTGAAACGGCAAGCAAGCGATGGTGAAGGTGACTTGGCGATTTGGACTTCGATCAGCAAATCGTTTTTTAGCAGCGGAGATTTTCGTTTTC
Organism: Planctomycetaceae bacterium; assembly: GCA_003506095.1. Taxonomy (GTDB): domain Bacteria; phylum Planctomycetota; class Planctomycetia; order Pirellulales; family Pirellulaceae; genus UBA6163. The sequence continues at coordinate 10,024 of DNWZ01000700.1, forward strand.
TGAAGTGACCCGGTTTTGATTTGAAATGATAGTGAGCGAATCTTACCGGGCTTTTAGTCGGACGTAGCAAACCATGACGACATACCAGGCAAATCGACTTTGTAACAATCGCGTTCCAGTGATTGGCCGGCGCCAGATATTGCAGGTCGCCGGTTGCGGGTTCGGATGGCTGGCCTTTTGTGACTTAGCCAACCGTGCACTCGCAAGCGAAACGACAGGTGCGGTGGTTCCCAAAACGCACTTTGCGCCCAAAGCAAAGCGGGTCATTTTTCTTTGCATGCGGGGCGGGCCGTCGCATGTTGATACGTTTGATTATAAGCCGAGCCTCGTTAAAGATAATGGCAAGCCGGGCAAACGCGCTGGAACAAAATTATTGGCCAGTCCTTGGCAGTTCAATCAGCACGGCGAAGGTGGTGTGTGGATTTCCGAACTGTTTCCTGAGTTGGCAAAGCATGCCGATCGGATGAGCGTGATTCGTTCGATGCAGACCGATATTCCGGCGCATCCCCAAGCGTTTTTAAAGCTGCACACGGGAACGACTCGATTCGTTCGCCCATCGGTCGGTGCCTGGACGCTGTATGGATTGGGCAGCGAAAATGAAGAATTGCCGGGCTTTGTAACGATTACGCCTCCCAGTGGTTTTGGCGGAGCGCAGAATTATGGTGCCGGGTTTTTGCCTGCGATCCACCAGGGCACTCGGATCGGTACGGACAATCGACCACTGGCCAATTCGACGCTGCCTTATTTAACTCGCCGTCAATCGGAAGGTCGCCAACGCAAAGAATTGGACTTGGTTCAACGATTGAACAGCGCACAGCGTGATGCGGCACCGGGCCATGAACGAGAGTTTGATGGCTTGATCGAATCGTTTGAACTTGGATTTCGGATGCAATCGACGCTGCCAGGGATTCTCGATTTAGCCGAAGAAACCGAGACGACCAAACAAATGTATGGGATTGGCGAAGCATCGACAGAAGATTTTGGTCGAAAATGTTTACTTGCAAGACGATTGGTCGAAAGCGGTGTCCGATTTGTCGAGATCACGCATGGCAACTGGGACCACCATTTCAACCTGCGAAATTCGCTGGAGAACAATTGTCGGGCGATCGACCAACCGATCGCCGGGTTGTTGTCGGATCTACAGTCGCGCGGATTGCTGGACGATACCCTGGTTGTGTGGTCTGGCGAGTTCGGTCGCACTCCGCATGCACAGGGCGGTGATGGTCGCGATCACAACAACGAAGCGTTCAGTTGCTGGATGGCCGGTGGTGGAGTCAAAGGTGGCTACACGCATGGCGAAAGCGACGAGTATGGGTATCGAGCGGTTGCCGATCCGGTTTCGATTCACGACTTTCACGCCACGATCCTGCACCTGATGGGCTTGGATCATGAGAAGTTAACGTATCCCTACGCAGGGCGAGATTTCCGTTTGACGGATGTGTATGGAAACGTGATCAAGCAGATCATTGCATAAGATTTTGCTGAATCGTTAGGCATGAGGTTTTTATACAAAACCTCATGCCATTTCGTGGCACTGCAGCCGAAGCTTAGATATCTTCCGAAGTGCGATCCGTCTTTGGTTCGCGTGGTTCGGCTTGTTCGCGTGGTATAGCTCGTCTTGGCGGTGTGGGGTTTTCGCTTCGCTGGTTCACCTGTTCGCGAAGCTGGTCGATTTGCCGCTGCATCGTTTCCATTCGCCGTCGCAGTTGTTCCATTTCATGCTCTTGCTGGCCAGTCACAAACGGCGTAAGGCCCGGTGGAAGCTGATTTCGCATCACTGGCGGTTGGCCGGGAATCATTTCCCATACAGAAATCGAGCCAAGTCCGGGCGGAAAATTTTGCTCAGGGGATAACTGCGGCCGTAAGGTTAAATCGAGCATTTCGTCTGCGCGTCGTATCTTCAATCGAATATCACGCCCCTCCTGACCTGCTCTTTGAACCAATTCGGCCAACTGTTGCGGCTCGCGTAATTCCCGATCGTTTGCCGCGATGATGACATCGTTGTTGCGCAGTCCAGCCTCTGCGGCGGGCGATCGTTCCATTACGCGATCGACGACAATGCCAACGCCAAGTTCACTTTCCTTTGGCAGAAACGCGATCCCGATCGAAAATCGTGGCGGTTGCATGAAGGGGAAGTTGCCTAGCGGACGATCCGGCATGCGTGGCGGTTCCATCGGTTGGCCATCGCGCTGGTCGCGAGGTCCGGCGTCGCGGCGACCGGGTTGGTCCCCGCGCCCATCGCTCGCTTGACCACGTCGTTCGCCTGGCGGCGGCCCTACAAGTCCTTGACGTGGCGGCAATGATTCGAGGTTGCGAATCGCTTCATCGAACTCGCGCCTGGCCTGTTCCAAACGCTCGAAAATTTGCTGCTGTCGTTGACGGTCCATTTCGCGGTCTCTGTCTGGCCAATCACCCGGCCTAGCTTCGCCTCGTTCTCGTGGCGGTGATTGGCGATTCAACAGTTCTCGCAAGCGGTTGATCACGTCTGCTTTTTCATCCGGTGAAAGGTCGTCGTTGCTTAACTTCTCAGCCGTTTCAGCAATCAAGTCGCGAAGTTTGTCGGGTTGGATTTCGTCCGCATCGCTGGGGGCGTGCAACACCAGAGAAATAGTTGCCAACACGATGGCGAAAAGAATGACTCGCATTGATTTATGGCTCCGAAAATGGATGGGAAAGGAGGGAGGGGCTTCGGTACCGAGTCGGCGACCGAAGGGGGCTGAATTCAATCTACGCACGTCGACCACCAAAAGCATGGGCGATCGGTGACATTTTTTTCTCAATGCTCAATTCACGAAGAAAGAGCGTGACTCCTCCAGCTTCACCGAGGCTCAGTCACCCTTTTCTGGAACTTTCTCTAGCAACTTTAACAATACGGTGTCTGGTTGGATCCCCTCGGCCTGGGCTTCGAAGTTCATGAGCAG
>DNWZ01000575.1 GCA_003506095.1 Planctomycetaceae bacterium
GGCCACGCAGACCTGCCAAATAGGTATTAACATACCGCTCTGCCGCCTCACGAGCGGCATCCGAAATGGTGCTACCCTCCGAAATCGATGTAAGCTCTTCTTTTCGAGCCCGTTGGATTTCCTCGATTCGGTTTTGACGTTTTCGTGTCAGCTCATTCAGCGCCTTTCGTGTCGCCGCCACGCGAGAATCAATGTTACGAACGGCCGGGTGATTGGGCCCCAGTTCGACAACCAATTGTTGCTGCTGAACTAGCAACGGGACCAAACTTTGCTCAACCGTCAATTGCTCCAGCTCCAAGTCCCGCAGTTCCGGCAAAGCGACGTCCAAGCCGCCACCCAGCTCGGGCAGCGAGGCAGGCGACTCACCTGCTTTAAGCGAAGGAAGGTTGCCGCTGCCAACTTGTGAAATCAAATAGGAAACCAAAACGGCATCATGGTTCGTTTCCCAGGACGTCTGGATCAGCCGAAAGTTCGAATTCTTCCGCCGCAAATCCTGTTCCGCCTGCAGAAACTGCACCTGTAACGAGGCTTGGCGTTCACGATGCGGATTGATCACCTTTCCATCGGCACCCCATTCAAGTGGTGTACGACCGCGAAACTCCTGATACTGCGATTCTAGCTGGGTCAACTGCGGCAGCAGTTTTTTTTCGGCCTCGTTGATCAACTCGGCCAGCTGGGTAGCCGAAGACTTTCTCTCTTCATCAAAATACTTTTGGATCGCACGCATCGTCGAATTGACCGCGGCAACGCAAATATCGGGGTCCGTACCGTCGTAGGAAAGCGCCGCGATCATCCGGTCCGAAGAACCTCTAGATTCAGTTCGTGCCGAGAAGCGGATACCCGATCGGATGACTCCGCCGATTGCCGACGGCGCCCGATTCTGCATCGACGCCAGCGAAGTCATTTCGGGGTCGACCGACGCCACTTGAATGATCGGATCTGAAGTGATCAAGGCCGACAGGATATCACTGTTGGGCACACCGCCGATCACCGTTCCTGTGGTCGAATCAAGCGACAGCGGTCGGTCGCTCTTGATCATCAACTGTGTGCCCGCACCATAAGTCGTCGGCTTCTGCTGGCCGCGCCAATACCCATACCCGAGGCCGCACGACGCCAATAATGCGACAAAAAACTTGTATCGCCACAACACCTTCAGCGGCGATTCGCCCATCTCACCCTGAGCTAGCCCAGCACCAAGTTCGCTTTCAATCCGTGGCGGGTAATTGGTCTGCTCAACACTTGACATAGTGATTTTCTTGATGCCGGATTAATAGTTACAAATCGTCAGCTTCCCCGCGTAGGGGCTCAGGTTAAGGAGATACCATGTTACCGGCGACTAGTCCCAAAGGACAGTCAAAACCGACNNCTGTCCAACAAGATACGCGTTATTTCGCACCAATGGCGTGACAGGCATAATCGATCGCGCGTACGCGCACGCTCTGGTTAGCGGTAACCCGACCACCCCACCGCCCATCCCACACCTGTCAACTTGCTCAGCCGCGTTGTCTGACTCGGCCTGCGCACCGGCGTACCACCGTTTGTCGACACCCCACCAAGTTCGAAGTACCGACTTTAGTCGGTGACCGAGCACGCTGGTGTACCGACTTTAGTCGGCTCGGTTGGGGTTCTTAATTACTGACCGACGGAGCGGTCAGCGACTTTGGTCAACGACAACTTTCGATGCCCTTCGGCGATCTCCTTCATCTGCAACCGATCGTAAATCTCCGCCAACTTTCCATGCACCGGCGCCCGATCAGGCATGCCAGGCAACGCCTTTTCCAAGTCGACCAACGCATCTCGATCACGCCCCAACTTCGCCAGGATCGTGCCTCGAGTATCTAAAAACCGCGAGTTATCAGGATTGTCCTTTACGACCGCCTCAACAATCTCCAGCGCCCGATCCAGCTTCGGATCGTCCTTATCATGCGCCAGCAACCACGCCAAATTATTGGCGATCACAGGCATCTTATTATCCAAACTCATCGCTTGCTGCAAATGAATCGCCGCGACCTCGGGCTTCTTTTCTAGCCAGGCCAAATTGCTGAGCGTTATATGCGCAACCGCAGTCCCCTCACCACTGACCAACAACTTATTCAACATGTCGCGGATCTGCGGTATCGCCGCCTCGTTCACCTTGGCAAACCCCAGCAACCGGGTCAGCGCGGGTTCGAAATTAGGATCAAACTCCAGCGAGTTCCTCAACTGCTGGACGGCCAAAACTTCGTAATCAGCGCCCCGCTCCTTCAACTTGTCATGCAATTGAACGAACATCGCCGCCAACAAAAGTTTGTACGGACCATCCGGGTCGATCCGCAACCCGGTACGCAAAACTCGTTCCGCCTCAGTCAACTCGCCCAACTGCAATAGCGTTGTCGCGAAAACGACACGTGAATTGCGATCGTTCGGATCCTTGGTAACCAATTCGGCATAACGATCACGCGACAGACGCAGCGTCGACATACGCAACTCCACCTGGCCGAGCCGCTCATACAAACTGCTGATCGTCAAGAAAAGCTGCGGATACTTGCTGGCCGCTTGTGAATAGGCATTGATCGCGGCGCGGATATCATCCATCGCCAGGTAATAATTCCCCCACACCTGCTGCAATTCGGCGCTCTTCTGTTCGTCCGAATGGGTCAAGTGCCAGAACCAACGCGTCATCAATTCGTTATCGCGTTGGCGAATATCACGATTGATCAACATCGCCAAATGTCGATGCGCCTTAGGAAATCCCGGCCGATTGGTCGGCGCCAGGTTTTGAAACGTTTGCATCGAACGACCGGCAAACCCCAGCCGTTCCCAAACCACGGCCAGCGCAAAATCGACCTCGCGTGAATCGACATCACGAGCCGCCGACGCCCGCATCAAATGCAACTGGGCGGCCCGATAATCATCGCGTCCGATCGCGGCCAAACCGCGCCGCCAATACTCCTGGCCCAACCCACGCTGGTTAACACCCGCCTTGACCGAAACCGCCATGGCAAAAATCGCCAGCAGCACCGCCGGAATGCCCACCAACAGGTGCAACCACTTTCGTCGCGGCCGCCCCGTCGTCGCCTTGCCCTGAATCCGCCGGATCAACGCCCACAGCGACTTAAACGTTCGCCTGATAAGTTTCACCGGCGATAGGAATCGAAGCAACCCCTTCAGCGGCCGGGCGATGAAATCACGATAGACGCGGCGAAGCGTCCTTAAAGGCCGAAACTTCATGATTGCCCACTGCCTTCCGCGGCATTGCCACCAGTCATTTGCCCAATCAAGATCCGCCGAACATAGTCATACAACTGGTCGATCGAGGCACGTTCTTCCGGCGTCATTTCGACATTCGTTTCCGCAAACAATTGCACTTGAAACACCGGCGGTTTCACCGGCACACCATCAATGGTTGTCGCCGCACTGGTGACCCCCAGTCGACTTGCAATGTTGCGTATAATCGACCCATAAACAGCGGGCGGCCGAACGATCGCACCATTTGCGTCGATCGAAGTAAACATCAAAAGTGACCGGTCGCCGGCACCGCGATAGAGATTGATCTCGACACAAGTCAAAGGCGATTGGCCAGCCTCCGTCGCCAAATCAAGATTCTGCGAGTCCCTAAGCTGCCATCCGATTCCACCATAGCAATATCCTAAATCGTGCCAGGATTCATATGGACCATCTAATGAAACAATGATTGGGAAACTTCCATTGTGATACCTCCATGTCTGCGATACCAGACCAAAAAGGTTGCTCGGGTCTCGCTCAATCTTTCGCGAATCTTTCAGCTCCCAAGTCCCAATTTTTTCGGGCAAAACATTGCTCGGAATGTCCGGCATCAGCGACGCATCGGCGATCGTGCCGGCCGCCGCACGAGCGACAGTGGGGCGATAGAAACTGACCAGCGAAATCAGACAAATCGCCAGCGACAATCCGACCGCAATCCCCAGTGGCCGCCCCTGGTCCATACGTAAATCCGACGGAGTCGAACTTTCGGGCGTCGGCAATGTGTAGTCAGGAAATCGCGGCGGAACGAAAAATCGAAGCATGAGATCGGTGCTCGCGGCCAGCAACATGACCGCCGCGAAAGTTACTAAGCCGAGGATTGTGTGGTTCGGTTCGGACGTCAAATCGATTTTGAATCGCAATTGGGCAAATACGATCACCCACACCCGAAATGCATTAACCAGCAAGACCCAAAACACGACCGAACCGAGAAACAGCAAAGCTCGGCCGATGTTGTATCGCGAGTGAATCGCCCAAAAGAGCGCAACGGTGACAGCGGCAAACAGCGAGTTCACCCCGCTGCACGCCTCCTCAACCAAGAAATCCTTTTCCGGAGTGCGCACCACCACGCCGGTTGCGATGTTCGCAATGTTTTGCAGATCTAACCACGCACTGGCGATACGCGATGCAAGCTTTTGCAGCCCGATAATCAACGTTCGGTCGAGGCCAAACGGCAACGTCAGAAACGCGACGCTGAGCAAAATCGCGGGCCGAAACGCGGCCCGTGTAACACGTCCGCCGGCAAGGTCGACGATCGCCCAAAAACCAACCAGCGATCCGACAACACCCAACAAACCGCTACGCAGGTAATTGGCGACAAACCATAAAATCGCTGAAAGGCCGACTAGAAATATCCCGTAACCGCGTGCCTTGGGACGCATCGCGGGTTGCAGTTGAACACCCTGGTAAACCAAATAACCGAACAGCAGAATGGTGATCGGAAAGTGTGACAGGTGGTCCTGTGGCCAAAGCTGGGCGAAAAAGGCGACCCAAATCGGCACAAACGCGATCAACCAAAATCCGACGAGGATCCATAAGTTTCGTTCAGTTAGTTGCCCCCCTGAACCCTCAAGGGTAGATGCTTGATCCACAGTTCCAGATGTCATCA
>DNWZ01000050.1 GCA_003506095.1 Planctomycetaceae bacterium
TCTGCTGTGGTTGTGGAACGTGCCCGGAGTGCGCCGCAGGAAATCCTCATATATGCGATCGATACACCCAGCCAGGGTTTACACAGTGGGGCGCGTTTGCCCAGCAGGTCGAGATTCGGTTCGCGGACGTCAACTTAGTCCATTTGCCCAATTCGATTGATTATGTCACCGCTGCGAGTCTCGGTTGTCGTTTTGCAACGTCATTTCGTGCGATCGTGCATCAAGGAAAAACCAAAGCGGGCGATTGGGTTGCGGTTCATGGTTGCGGCGGTGTCGGTTTGTCTGCAATCATGATCGCGCGAGCGATCGGGGCGATGGTGATTGCGATCGATATCCAACCGAGTCGACTTGCCGCCGCCAAAACGCTCGGCGCGGCAGAAACCATCGACGCATCCAAGCAGTCGGTTATTTCTCGAATCCGGGAAATCACAGGGCGAGGGGCCAACGTATCGATCGATGCACTGGGCAGTCACACGACTTGCTGGAACTCGATCGAGTGCCTGGCAAAGCGGGGCCGCCACGTGCAAGTTGGGCTGATGTTGGGTGATCAAGCGAATCCGTCGATCCCGATGGGAGCGGTGATTGCAAAAGAGCTTGAAATCTATGGCAGCCACGGAATGCAAGCGTTCGAATACTCGCGGTTACTGGCGATGATCGAAACGGGAACGCTGCAACCGAGTAAACTGATCAGCGACACGGTCACCCTGGCAGAGGGCGCTAACCTGCTGACTCGGATGAACGATTTCCCAAATGCCGCAATCACTGTCATCGAAATCGATTAACAGCGTTCGATCTTTTCATGCTCCATCGCCTTCCGCAAATCCAATGAACCTAGTCGATCGTAGAATTCATTTCGCAACTTTGTTTGCATGGTTGTTCTTTGTCGAGATTCTGCTGGGCAATCGATGCATCGCAAGCGAACCAGATCCGGTTTCTATGTTAAGCGAATTCTTGAAGGCATCTGGCAACAAACTGGCGGATGTCTCTAGCGAAACTTTCGCAACCATGCCGCTGACGAAAACGCAAACTTCGGGCGCGTTAAAACTGTTGGCAGCCAAGCATGCTGCTGAAATACAGGAGGCTCGCAAAGAGGAACACGATGCGAAACGTCTTAAGATCGATCAATGGGAAATGCCATATCATGTCGAAACGTTTGGACAACGCCCCGAAAAAGGGCACAGTCTGTATATTTCGATGCATGGCGGTGGCGGTACTCCCAAGCGAGTCAATGATGGACAATGGGAAAACCAAAAGCGTCTTTATCGGCTAGACGAAGGAATCTACGTCGCCCCGCGAGCACCGACCGATACTTGGAATTTGTGGCACCAAGGTCATATCGATCTTCTGTTCACCCGGTTGATCGCAAACATGATCGCATTGGAGTCGATCGATCCGGACCGCGTTTACATCACGGGTTATTCGGCCGGCGGCGACGGCGTGTTTCAGCTCGCCCCACGAATGGCAGATCGCTTCGCAGCGGCGGCGATGATGGCAGGCCATCCGAATGAAACTAAGCCACTGGGTTTGCGAAACCTACCGTTTACAATTCATATGGGCGAGCGAGATTCGGCTTACAACCGAAATGGCTTAGCAGTCCAGTGGAAGGACCAACTCGCCGATCTGCAGAAGCAAGATCCGGGTGGCTATCAGCATTGGGTTGAGATCCACCGAGGCAAAGGGCACTGGGTCGATCGGCAAGATGCGGCTGGAGTGAAATGGATGGGGCAATTTTCTCGAAATCTCGTGCCGCAAAAAATTGTATGGTTACAAGACGACGTGCTGCACGATCGGTTTTATTGGTTATCCGTATCGCCGCAGAAGGCCACTGAGCGGCAATTGATTAAAGCGTCTTACCAGGACGGGAAGTTCACCATCGAGCATTCGGATCCGAAACAGCTGACTGTCTTATTGCGAGATGATATGACCGATTTGGATCAACCGATAACGGTCGACTATCAAGGCAAACGGATATACGAAGGGAAGGTGAAACGGACGATTGCTGATATGCTTTCGACATTGCTGGACCGAGGCGATCCCGCCGCCATATTCACCGCGAAAGTAACGGTGCAGATCGATTAGGATGCGCCAATTCACACGCCGGTTGGCACTGGGAAACGCTTTGGCCTACCGAGACTCATTTACCCACGAGGCAATCTCGCAGGGACTGAAGTCTGTCAAAGGCACGCCTTACCCCAACAATTTCGCGCCGACAGTTCGTTCGCATTCATTTAGGATGCTCGCGATCATGGAATCAGCTTCGGCCCCGGTCAACGTTGCGTCGCTCTTTTGCAGCTCCACCGACAACAAGATCCGTTTCCGATCTGCACCATCTTTCGCTGGGTCGCGATAGGTTTCTTTATAATGAACGGCCGCCAGTTCCGTACCGACGGCGGCACGCACGGCGTGCTCAAGACTGGACCATCGAACCGCTTCGTCGACGATCAAGTTCAAGTCACGCAAGATCGACGGGTAGGCGCTGACCATCTTTTGGGTCGGCACCAATTTGGCGACGCCCAGCAGCGATCCGATCGACAGCTCCGCAGCGGTCGCTTCGCCTGGTAGTTTTAAATCCTTGCAAAGCTTGGGATCGATCACACTGATAAAGCCGAGCTGAGAGTCAGGGCCATGAATTTCAACTGTCCAATCGCTGCTAAGTCCGTCGATCGTTTTGGGGACATACTGCAATTGCCAAGGCAAACCGAGTCGTCGACCGAGTTCGTCGATCATCCCTTTGAGCGTAAAGAAGTCGAGTCCGCAAACGATTCCCAAGGTGTACTGTTCGCTGGGCAAATCGCTGTCGGATTTGCCGGGCAGGTAGACGTGAGCGATCTCGAACAGGTCGGCGTGAACATTCGCAGCAGCCCAGTTCGCTGCCCGGCTGGCCAGCAAGCTTGGCAATAGCGATCGGCGCAATTTTCGTGCCCCTTCCAACATCGGCACCTGAGTTGAAAGCGACGGTCGATCGGTCCAGGGCGAAATCATCGCATCGATTTTCTCGGTCACGATGCTGGGAGTCATCGCTTCGCTGATGCCCGCCGAAACCATCACGCCACGGATCTTTTCGATCGCGACATCAAATGGTCGTTTTGCACTTGGGACCACGGTAATCGGATGGTCTTCGGG
>DNWZ01000136.1 GCA_003506095.1 Planctomycetaceae bacterium
GACCTGCTGATTCGTCCTCGGGTCAAGTTGTTGAATCAAGTATCCCGAACTATCCGGCAGCCATTTCGCCGAAAACTCGTTAGGCCGAAACTCACGACGATCATAAATCGATCGAATCCGTGGCTCCATCTCAGCCAAGATGCGTTTGACATCATCGACCGACGGTTCGGTCGCTGGCAGCGATGCCAGGGTGTTCAATGCGATGGCGACCAACAAGAGGAGCGAGCATTTCATGGGCGGGCGACAATTCAACGGGGTAGGCTCTGGTCTACAAAATTATACTGTTGCCCCAACGCTTATCTTGTTCGATAAGTTTGCCATAGCGTGAAACCGCGCACAAATTCGCCTCCGATCTCCGACAACGATGTCCCGTGGTCCAACGATTACGGTTTCCTTTTACCGCGTCCAGGCGGAATTGACGGGTGCGATCAACAGACTGCCTATTTATTGTGGCGGTTGTTTGTATCGCGAATCGGTTTACAATCGTAAAACTTGTTAACCTTCAAATCACCCTACTTAATTGCATTCCCACCATGACAATGCGAACGTTACTGCCGCTTTGCCTGCTGATCGCCATTTCCCCCCTCTGCTTGGCCGAGGATAACTCTGCAGCGTTGCCTGCCGAACCGGCCGGAATGAAGTTGATTTTTAATGGTAAGGACTTGAGCGATTGGGACGGTGACAAGCGACTTTGGAGCGTTAAAGACGGCGTCATCCACGGCGAAACGACTTCGGATGCTGTCGCCGCTGGCAATACATTCTTAATCTGGACGGGCGGTCAAACCGGCGATTTCGATTTGCGTTTATCATTCCGCTGCAACGCGACCAACAATTCTGGGATTCAATACCGATCATCCCGGGTCACCGAGGGTGTGAAAAATGATTGGGTATTGAAGGGATACCAGCATGAACTTCGCAACGAGAAAGGTTTCCCCAACGTCAGCGGTTTCATTTACGACGAACGTGGCACGCGAAAGCGAATCTGCTTGGTTGGTGAAAAGGCAGCGTGGGAACCCAAAACCGGAAAGCAAGTTGTCGCCACGTTGATCGATGAAGCGTCATTTCAAAAACTTTTTAAGATCGACGACTGGAACGAAGTTGCGATTATCGCCAAAGGGAACCGCATCCAGCATTACATGAATGGCCAATTGATACTCGACTTTACCGACAACGACCCGAAGCTGGCATTATCCAGCGGCAACCTCGGGCTTCAACTTCACGCTGGCAAGCCGATGTGGTGTGAGTTTAAGGATGTTCGCATCGCCGAATTGAAGTAACATTCTGTCGGTCGACAGCATTCTGCGGCGTGTTGTTTTCCTATTAGCTTTTTATGGACCAGCGAATATGTTGAAGTCACGCCGACGTTTTTTAGGCCTCGCGTCCACATTGCCGTTAATCCCGCTGACACAAGCCGTCGGTGCAGAGCCTGGTGTGACAACACCTTCAACTGCCAACCCTTCAGGTCCGCGGAAAACGCATCCCATCATCCTGTCGACGTATTCATTGTGGCGTTTTCGCAACGACGAGTTCCGCGATTTTGATCGCTGCCTCGACGTTGCTGATGAGATGGGGTTTGATGGTGTCGAGCTGTTGCTGTACCAGCTCGAGCAAAACGAACTGCTAAGCCATTCAAAGCTGATGTCTTATAAACGCCGGGCCCTTGCACTCGGCTTGCCGCTGATCGGCATGTCGACGCATCAAGGATTTGTGTCGCCCGACCCAGAAATCCGAAAACAGAATATCGATCGCACGATCGGTCAGATTGAACTCGCATACAAGCTTGGCATTCCTACCATGCGAGTCAATACGGGGCGCTGGGGTACATCCAAAGACTTTGATGCCTTAATGGCCAATCGTGGCATCGAACCACCGTTGGAAGGATATACCGACGAAGATGGGTTTCCTTGGGTAATCGACGCGTTAGAGCAATGCACCGCGGTCGCAGAAAAGTGTGGCATCGTGCTCGGCTTGGAAAACCACTGGGGACTCGGGCTGACGCCCGAAGGTATTCTGCGGATTATCAATGCGGTCGATTCACCTTGGCTGCAGATCACCGCCGACACGGGAAACTTCCTGGAAGAACCTTACGAACGTCTCGAACAAATCGCCCCACGCACAATTCTGGTTCAAGCCAAAACGTACTATGGTGGTGGCCAGTGGTACTCGCTTGATCTCGATTACCAGCGGATCGGCCAAATTCTTGCGAAGCACAATTATCGAGGTTTTGTTTCATTGGAGTTCGAGGGAATGGAAGACTACAAAACGGCAATTCCAAAAAGCCTCGAACTGCTTCGCCAAGCATTTCCTCGCGTCTAATCGCTCGATCGACCATGGTTACCGATAGACAGCGACTATTCGCTTTCTTTCGGAATCGGGCTTCCATGCGGATCAGACTTGGGATACTGAGTCTCGCGTTCCAGGTCGTCGCGAATTTGCTTGTTTGCGATGTGCTCAAAACGTTCAGCGTGTTCATGAATCCTATTGCTGTCCATTCCCGTTTGGTCAACCAGATACTGTTCCCACAACCGGTGAGCACGCACCAGATTGACGGCGGATTGATTGCCTGTTGACGATAAGCGGTATCCCGATTCACCATAAACCAAATTACCGCGATGGCGTTCGCGGGTCAGAATAAACCGCACCAGCAATGAATTCGCTCGCAGGCTCGCGCTGACGTGATCGTGCGAAGCAAACGCTTGTGGCGTCCGCTCTTGCAACCGGAAAAGGAAAGCCAAAACGTCGTCTCGCAAGATAGAAAGCTCAAGTCTCAGCCCTCGAACGTATCGGGGCAATAAACCCTGCTTGGGACTAAAAGCAATTGCAAGGGTGAGCACGACGCCAGAAATCACCGCAATCATCCCTGCTGTGGATGTGCTGGAGTAACCCAACAATCTCGGCAGTGCAACCGCACTCCAGTGTCCGATCACTGCGGAAACAGTCCCTAAAACAGCGCTGATCAGAATCATCACCGACAACCGATCAGTCAGCAGTCGGGCGGCAGCGGGCGGGACAATAAACATCGCGACAACAAGAATGTTTCCAACGCTTTCGAAACTCGCGACCGCTGTGATCGCCACCAAGGTCATCAGAAGATAATGGACTCGACGCGACGCGAATCCGACCGTGTCAGCATAAAACGTGTCAAACGACGTTAATCGTAATTCTTTAAAGAATGCGATTACGAACGCGAGATTAACGATGGTGACCAAGCCCATGGTGATGATCACGCGTGGTACTTCAAGCGATCCGACAGGGATTGTGTCTAGCGGTGTCAATTCAATCGCACCATAAAGCACGCAACCGGGATCGAGATCGACGGTATCCGCAGCACGGACAATCATTACAAGGCCCAGCGCGAATAAGGACGTGAACACCACGCCCATCGACGCCCCTTCATCAACTTTTCCCGAATCGCGAATCCATTGCGTCATGGCCGCTGTGAATATACCAACCAGCGCAGCGCCGATAAACATTGGCAAGCTGTGCCGGCTGCCGGTGATCAGAAATGCGGCGGCCAAACCAGGCAATACAGCATGGCTGATCGCGTCGCCCAGCATGCTGGTTTTTCGTAAAACCAAAAAATTGCCTACTAACGATGCTGATATGGCGCATAAGATTCCAGCAAGGACGATCCACCCGTCAAGCTCCCACAGCCAATCGTTGGATGCGATCATCGAACACCTCTTGATTGCAGACCCTGAGGCAGTGCATCGCCTGCAATGGAGTCGGTTTCTGAGTGAGGGCAATCAGGCACCTGAGAACGCGTGCTCGACGCGGGCAGCAACTGCTCCAATTCGGCAATCATCTCAGGCTCAAGAACGTGTTCGATCCTTTCAGCCCCATGATCGACTCTTGATGGTGCCACATCTGCGTGCGTGATCAGATAAAGTTCCCATAAGCGATGTTCACGCGTCGCCCGATTGGCCGCTTCGCGTCCAGCGGCAGTTAAGCAAACGGTTTCCTGTTGCATCTTAATTAACCCATCTGCTTGGCAACGCTTCAGTTCACGTTTAAGCCGCAACTTCGACCAGGTTCGCATGGAAAAAAGATCAACGATGGAAACAAGAGACTCATGGTTTGCAAAGGCACTTTCTTCGCCATCGAAAGATCGCGAAACTTGATTTTTTGAAGATTGTCCGGGTCGCGAAGAGTCGGTTGCGAGATTCTTAAACCGATAGGACTCGACGATTTCATAAAGCCCGCGTAACACATGCTGGCGATCGGTTTTCAGCCGCATCGAGCGACGATGTATCCATCGGACCAAGATTCCACGCTCGGTGCCCAACAGCAGGCTAACGAAAAACAACGCTGCGGCTGTTAAAACAATCGTCGCGCCGGATGGTAATTCAGCGACACCAGCGCTTAGAAGTGATCCGCCGAGGCAGCTAACGGCGCCGATGATCGCCGAAAGCCACAGCATCGGTATGATTCGGTTTACCCAAAAACGCGATGCGGCAGCGGGCGTTACCAGCAACGCGATCATCAGAATCAGTCCGACGGCCTGTAGGCCAACAACAGTTACCATCACAACGGATGACATTAACAGGATATCCAACAGGACGACCGAAAAGCCTCTCGCTCTGGCATAGCTGTCGTCAAAGCAAAGCAGCGTTAGCTCCTTTGCAAAAAGTACCACGATCAGGATGGTTGCTGCTGCGGTGCCAGCAATCCAGAGTGCGTCATATGTGGTGACCGAAGCGGTTTTTCCATAAATGAATGATTCTAGGCCCGCGGCGTGACCACCGGGAGTCTGCTGGACCAGGCCCAAAATTGCCAGTCCAGCACCAAAGAAAACGCTCAATACGATCCCCAGTGCCGCATCTTCCTTCAGTCGGGTTTGGTGGCGAATCAACAAAATCGCAAACGTGCCGACCAATCCGCTAGCGACCGCTCCGCCGAGCAAAACGGGTAACGATTTTGCCTGCAGTCCCAGGGCCGGTGCTACCAGAAACGCCAGGCCTATACCGGGTAACATCGCATGGCTGAGAGCGTCGCCCATCAGGGCTCGCCGCCGCAGCAACGTAAACGACCCGATCGCTCCTGCAGCGAAACCCAACAACGTTGTCGCGATCACAACCACACGCGTGTTGTGATCTTGCAGCGTCAGTGTTCGTAACCAGGCATCAAACAACACCGATGCGATCACGTTTTGATCTCCCGGCGTCTCATTGCTTCGGTCGCCTGATCGAGCAGAGTCAGCCGTCCACCATAGGTCTTCTGCAAGTTTTCGTTTGTGAAAACCTCATCAACAGCGCCTGCAGCAACGACTCTCATATTCAGCAGAATGACATAGTCAAAGTAGTCCCGGACGGTCTGCAGGTCGTGATGGATGACGACTGCGGTTTTGCCATCGGTTTTCATTTGTTTCAAGATTTCAACGATGGCCGTCTCGGTGGCCGCGTCAACCGCCGCAAAGGGTTCGTCCATCAGATACAAGTCAGCTTGTTGAACCAAGGCGCGAGCCAAAAAGACTCGCTGTTGTTGACCGCCAGACAGCTGGCTGATTTGACGATTGGCCAGATCGCCAATACCGACTCGATCCAACGCCGCTTGTGCGGTTTGCAAATGACGTTTCCGGACTGGCAAGAACCAACCGATTTGCCGATAAAGTCCCATGGCGACCACATCGATCGCCAAGATCGGAAAATCCCAATCGACGCTTTCACGCTGGGGAACGTATGCAACCCGGTGCCTGACTTCTTGATATGCCTTTCCAAAAAACTCAACGCGCCCCGACGTGACCGGAATCAAATCCAAGCAGGCTTTCAACAAAGTGCTTTTTCCTGCGCCATTGGGGCCGACCACGCCAACCAGTGTCCCCGGTGGAATATTGACGGCAATATCCCAGATCACAGGCTTGCGGTGATAGGCGACGGTTAAATCGGATATCGAAAGGGGGATGTCTGTCACTTTGTCGACTCCATGATCGGTGTCGAATTTTGAGGCAATGGAGTTACGCGTTCAAGTTGTCCGCGAAGACCCCTCGGTGGAGCGGAGCCGCCAAGGGCACGCGTAATCGATGTCAGGTTATGGTCCATCATACCAAGGTAAGTCCCTTCATAAGAATCGACTGGCCCCGCGGAGTCTGAAAAGAGTTCGCCACCAATGATGATTTTTTGACCGCGTGATTGGACCCCTTCAATGACCGCTTCCAAACTCTTGCGAGGAACACTGTTTTCGACAAACACCGCACGAATTCTTTCTGTGACAATCGTGTCGACCAATTGGTTGATCCACAGCAAACCTGCTTCAGAATCTGTGGATATGCCTTGCACTCCGGTCACCTGCAACCCATAAGCTTGGCCGAAGTATCCGAAGGCATCATGAGAAGTGATCAAGTGCCGACTCGATGGCGGGATCGTTGCGATTGAATCGAGCCCGTATTGGTGCATACCAAGAAGTTGCTGTTCAAAATCTTCTGCCCGCTGGTGAAACTCGTCGGCTGCGGAGGGTTTGAGTTTTGACAAAGCGTCTGCGATGAACGGTAAAGCCTTTGACCAGGTGCCGAGGTCCATCCACACATGTGGGTCGACGGTGTCATAGTGAGACGACGATTCGTCTTCGGCGGCCGTCACCAATGTGGGTAAAAGGTCGTTTTTAGCCAAGTGGTCAGCGACCGCGATCACAGGGCGTCGACGTGCCATTTGCTCAAGCGTATGAGCCATCTTGCCTTCGAGCATTAGGCCCGATGCGAAGATGATGTCTGCGGCAAAAATTGCTCGAACATCGTCGCGAGTGATTTTATAGAGGTGTGGATCGACGCCCGGCCCCATCAACTGCCTTACTTGAACATGAGAACCGCCAATGTTTCGGACCAAATCGCCCACCATGCCGACCGTAGCGACAGCCTGAATCGTTTCGACTTCAATCGGCCGAATCACGGTTTGGTGGGCTGAAGCGGCCGACTGTTCGTCTGTGCGGGACCACTGGCCACAACCGCCTATAAGCAGCAGGCAGAACAGGAATGACACTGCACGCGAGTTACCAACCAACATCAAGTCAATTTCCGATTTCAAAGTCGTTCCCCATCCCCTACAACCATCAACGCGTCAATTGCCAATCCAGCATGTTGTTGCAACTCAAGTGCGAATGGGGTGATTGTAGCCATGGCTACGGATTAAATAGCCTAGGCGTTGCGGGCTAGATGTCAAGGTCTATACTGGAGCATTGACGGGGCACGCGCGTGTCAGTCGAAGTAACCGTGGAGCCCGAAGAGGCGTAAAATATGTCGAGCCCAAACGTCTCCGTCCCTCACCGGCGCACGCGAAGTGACCATGCCAGTGAAACCGCGGAAGATTATGTCGAGGCGATTGCAGAAATCGTCGAAGAACGTGGGACCTGTCGGGTGGTCGACCTGGCAACCCGGTTTGCGGTCACTCACGTCACCGTTTCGCGAATTGTGGCGAGGTTGGTCAGTTTGGGATTGGTCGAAACGGAGCCCTATCAACCGGTGCGACTGACCGAAGCGGGGCGGAAATTGGCCAAACGCTCGAAGCATCGGCACGATATCGTTTACAAGTTTTTGTTAGCGCTGGGTGTACCGGCGAAAACCGCGGCGATCGACACCGAGGGAATCGAACACCACGTCAGTCCCGAAACGCTCAAGCGATTCGAAGATTTTACGGCGCGGGCGACGGCGGACTGATGTAAAAGCCTATTCGAAGCGTATATGTTGCGACCGCTTTTCGACATCGGCTACAATGAAACCGGGCAATCAGAGACCGTCGTGATTTTCGAGCAGCCTCAAGCCGCTCGTTTTTGATTATCGGCTGTTTGGTGCTCATCCTGCCTTCCCCCTTTTCCCGCCCCGAACGGGTTTCGATTCAGCCGTTCTTTTTTCTAGTGAGTCTTTGGTCATGCTCAACCGTAGAACCCTGCTGCAATCCGTCGTTACCGCTACTGGCGCCGCAGTCAGCCTTCCGCTTGGTCCAATTCGCGCCATGGCATCGCCGGTTTCGCCTATAAAAACGACTAACGGGGGCCCCAAGCGAATCGTGTTTTTTTTACAGAATCAGGGCTTTGACCCGAAAACATGTATTCCGAAATCGATGCATGGGAGCGGTTCGCTGGCAAAAGCAAGATTGCCCGAGCCGATCAGTCCGCTTGAGCCTTATAAGGAACGTTTGCACATCATTAATGGTTTGCATGGCTTGCACACCAGTCCTTCGCACAGCGCATTCTTCGGCGCGTTGGGCGGGTATCGCGGTGGCGATGGTGTGCCACCGAGCGCATCGACCATCGATTATGAACTCAGCAAAGCGTTGCCACAGACTTTGTTGCCGCATCTTTGCATCGGCATGGACTCGATGGAGAACATGGCCACCAAACCGACGATCGCGACGTTATCGGCCAGTGGTGCAGGTCAGCCCATTTTCATGCACTCCAATCCCAACCATCTTTATCAGATGCTTTATGGAGGGATTTCTTCTGGCGACATTCGACGCAAGCATGAAGCACAGTCAAGCGTCATGAATCAAATCGAAATCCTGGCCGCTGCCAAAGGACAATCTTTGCCCAAATCTGAAGGCCAACGCTACGGCCAATTCGTCCAGGGATTCAGAGACGGAATTGAACTGCGTGAGCGGCTCGATACCGTTTCGGACCACCTGCGGAAGTTCGCACCTAAGGTCGACGATCGCTATACAAAGCCACAGTTCGAGACCGACTGGCACGATTGCATGCTTGATCTTGGAATTTCTTCACTCGCCGCAGGTGTCACCAACACGCTAACAATCGGTTCGGGACGTGGCGAGATTTTTGGTGCATGGAAGGGGCTGGGCATCGACCAGCAGGGGCACAATCTTGGTCATATGGATCAGCCCGACAACCCGATCTGGATTAAGATCCGACAATACAACAGTCGGATGCTGGTTCGTATTATCCAGGCGCTGGAAAGTGTGCCTGAAGGTAGCGGCACAATGATGGACAATACATTGATTGTCTACACTAGCAACAATGCCGACAGTCAACATACCAGCGGCGCAAATTGGCCTGTCATGCTATTAGGTAACTGTGGTGGAATCTTCAAGTCAGGATGCTTTACCCAAGTGGAAGGCAAACGACCCATCAATGCGCTTTACACAACACTATTGCGAGTCGCTGGTCAAAACGTCGACCATTTCAACATGAGCGAACAATTGGCGAAGCAGTTTGATCGCGGCACTGGTCCGTTGACGGAAGTGCTGGCATGAACAAGATCAGTAAGATTCTTGCCATTGCCGTCTGGTGTGTAACAATCACGGTCGCAACCGGCCAGACGTACAGTCCAGGCCAAGCGATCGAACAAGACTTTGATGGCTTTACCAAAAAGTTTTTAACGAACTATTGCGTTAGTTGCCATGGCGAAACGACTCCTGAAGGAAATCGGTCGCTTCACGACTTGGGAGCCATTGACGTCATCAACGCCGACGTATGGAAAAGCGTTTGGGCCCAAGTCGCGGTGAAAGAGATGCCGCCAGCGGACGCCGACCAGCCTTCGGTGATCGATCGTTTGCGATTTTTAGACTGGATCGTCCATGAATTAAGTCGGGTGATGCGAGACAAAGGCGGCTTTCACGAACATCTTGATCCCAATAAGGGTAATTTCGTCGATCATGACTTATTGTTCGCAACGCTGCCCACTGGCATCGTTCTAGCGCCAACTTCGTCCCCGGCGCGGATTTGGCGTGTGACTCCCCAGGAGCACATCACGCGATTGAATGAATTGATAAATTCGGAACCCAAGTTCAATCCCCAACATCCTGGGCTCCGTACCCATGGTGATGCAGTTCCAACCAATCACGGCGGCGAACTTAAGCTGTACTTCGGAACGGATCGGATTATCAAATGGCAGGGAGGAACCGTCGCTTATGCGACGGCGGTGAAAAGCGTTCCTGCAGTGCTGTCATCTGCACGCGTTCACGGCCTAGAAAATTACCCGGATTTTTATACAGTCAATAGTGCCGAAGCGACGCAGATCCTGAGTTTTGCTGACAGCATTATTCGTTATATGGCGTTTGGGCCGCTGAGTATTGCCAAGCCAGAGCAAATCACGGATGACCCAAATGCTTATAAGATGGAGGGCGATATCCGCGGATTGCCGACGTCGATCGTTTACAGCACGAAAGTTGTTCGACCAATTACGCCCGTGTTCGACCTGATGAACGAAAAGGACGTCAGTGACCAGCGATTAAACGAGGCAGTGGATTATCTTTTTGAAGCTTTGACTTTTCGTCCGCCCAACAAGACGGAATCAGATCAGTATCTGAAAATCGTAAAAGAATCGGTTGAAAATCTTGGCAAGGATGATGGCGTAGTACTCGGCTTGTCAGCGATCTTTCTCGATCGTGACGCGCTCTTTCGCCCCGAAGTGGTGGAAACCGGCACACCAGACCGGCACGGCCGCGTCCAACTGCAAGATTGGGAGCTAGGCTTGGCGGTGAATCATGCATTGCGATACATCAAGCCGGACGAAGAATTGCGAGCCGCAATCGTTCAAGGACGGATGCGAACCAAGGCCGACGTGCGGCGCGAAGTCCAACGGATGCTTGCCGACGACAGTGTACGCAAGCCGCGAGTGCTGCAATTCTTTCGTGAATACTTCGACTACGATCTCGGCGGCTCCATTTGCAAGGATTCCAAAGCCCTAGCGGAAACTGGAGTGCGAAACCGTGGGACTTCGCACTACAGCGCGATGTTCGATGCAACCGCCAGCACCGATCGCTTGATTGAATTGATCTTACAGGAAGACCAGGATGTTTTCAGACAACTTTTGACGACCAACAAGGTCGTCGCTACGCAAAATGACAGACTTTACTTCGGCCGAAAAGCGACAATCAAGGAGCGTGCTGCGTCGGTTGCAGCCGAGAAAAAGATTTTATTGGAACAGTCTTCCAAAGAAGCGGGCGAGTTGAAGGTCTTAGAAGAGAAAATTGCTGAACTTGAGTCGCAGTTGAAAACAAATCCCGAGGATCGGCAGGCGGAAAAGATACTGGATCGACACCGGAAATTATTGGCGACCGCGCAGAAGAGTGCCGAGGAGGCGAAAAAAGCTCGCACCAATAAGAACCATGATGTTGTGGAAGCGAAACTGTCAGGTCCAGCCCTTTTTGCTCGTGTCAGTCGGCCCAGTTTTGGCAACGGTTCAATGAAACCCGAGCGAATACTCGCGACGGCACCAGCGGACGAGCGTTTGGGTATTTTGACTTATCCCGCTTGGCTTGTCTCTCATTCGGACGCTATGGACAATCATGCGATCCGTCGCGGTCGTTGGGTTCGCGAGCGATTGTTGGGAGGTGGCATTCCCGATGTGCCGATCACCGTCGATGCGATGTTGCCCGATGAACCTAACCATACACTGCGGCAACGAATGCGAGTCACCCGACAAGACTATTGTTGGACGTGTCATAAGAAAATGGACCCACTCGGCCTGCCATTTGAAATGTACAACCATGCGGGATTGTATCGAACGACGGAACTTGACAAACCGGTCGACGCGACAGGAGAGATCATTGAAAGCGGCGATCCGACGCTGGACGGGAAAGTTTCCAATGCGATCGAAATGATCCGCAAGATTGCCGATAGTGAACGGGCCGAACAGGTGTTTGTACGACATGCATTCCGTTTCTGGATGGGGCGTAACGAAACGCTGAACGATGCACCTGTTTTACAAGACGCACATCGAGCTTACAAAGAAAGCGGCGGCAGCATGAAGGCTCTGATCGTTTCTCTGTTGACCTCGGATGCGTTTCTTTATCGCGTGAAGGGGTAACCGTCGCTAATGGATGCTTCGTGGGTTGCGAAAGTAGTAAAATCTGCCGTCTTCGGCACCCGCCAAGAAGTCAGGAATCCCGTCATCATTAAAGTCGACCACGGTGGGGCTGGTTGAATGTCCTTGGATCGATTGTTTGACGAGCGGGCCTTGGTCTCGGAAGTACCATTTTCCGTCTGCGGTTTTGGTTTGCAGCAATAGGTTTGCACTGGTCGAATTGGCCAGCAAATCGAGTCCTCCGTCGCCATCCCAATCGGCCAGCCAAATCTTGCGACGGCCACTACCGCCAGCAGTTCCGGTGTTCAACTGCAATGGGCCGCTCGATGGATCTTTAATCGTGTGTCGGTTGTCGGTCATCGACAGGTTATCTCCCATGAAAACCCGTTCTGGCGGTGATAATTTCAATTTGCCGTTGGACATCGAGCGGCGAAAAAGAACGAGAAAACCTTCTTGGTCCAGCATCACCAGATCGGTGTTGCCGTCGCCGGTCCAATCGATCGCCAGTGGTGTGGTACGCCACTGAGTAACCAATTCCTTTTCTTTTGGATTCCACCAAGTCCAACCCGGTTTAGGCGGTGCCGCATCCCAATCGACTTCGATGTTTTGCGGGTCTGCAAGTTTGGGCTCGGTGCGTGAACCGATGTTCTTCAGCCAGCGGATCTTTCCCCAGATATCATTGAAGACAATATCGGGCAGATTATCGCCGTCCCAATCCGCGACGCTCAAACAGGTGTATCCCCACTTCGCTTCAGCCGGCCCCTGGATGCTTCCATTGGGGCCCGCGATCGTACGGAACATTTCGTCGCCAGCGACCAACCGTACTGGCGCCGCCCACTTAGGGAACTCCACGCCAGGTCCGCTCAGGTTTTCGAAAAAATCGATATAACCCGCAGTGTTTCCTGACAAGATATCATAGTCCCCATCACCATCCCAATCGTAAGCGACCGGAGTTGCCAACGCGCCCGACTTTAATGTTTCGGCTTGTTGTTGAAAGTATCGCGGCGGTAAAAACTGTGGCGTACGATCTGGGTTCAGCTTACCCGTATTTTCGATCAGTGCGACGCGGCCATCCTCGTCACCAACAATCAGATCGATGTCACCATCGCGGTCCCAATCCAAGGCGATCGGGACGATCATTTGCAAATCCATCGTAAGCGCCGCACCATCGCTTGTGGTTAATCGCTTACCCGCTGCATAGACCGGTTTGGTGCGAGTTCCGATGTTTTCGAAATAGGTGAAACCATCGAGAAACTCGCCACAAATCAGATCGAGGTCTCCATCACCATCAAAGTCTTCAAAGTTGGGCGACGGGCAGCCATAGACGTCGATCGGTTGACCGCCGGCATCGATCTTGATTGGATCCGCATAGCGAGGTGATTCGGTCGTGCCTTCGTTTCGGAACACGAAGACAAACCCGTGTAGTTTTCCGTTGGTCCAGTTGCCGTTCTTGTCCCAAGCATCATCCCAACCGTAATTGCTCCAGTCTTCGATTGCGACAACCAGATCGACTGCGCCGTCGCCATCGAAATCGGCATAACGCCATTGATTGTGGCGAACTTTGGGGCCGCGTGGTTGATTTCCGATCGGAGAATAGAACTTGGGTGATATCGGCAGAGCGATTTTTTCTTTGGTGCCTGATTGAGCAAAATCTAAGTATTCAAAACCTGGGCTGAGCACTCGCAACTTGCCGTCAACATAACTGGGCATGACGTATTGGACTGTTTCACTGAGCCTTCGTGGCGCTTTGAAAACAGGGAACTTATCCTTTGCCGTATCACCGGTTGTATTTTCAAAATACCAGATGCCATTGGAAGGTTTGTCAGGACAACTGACGACTAAGTCATAGTCGCCATCGCCATCCGCATCGCAAACGACCGGCCATGCCCACAGGCCGACACCAAGATCGACCGCAAGTCCCGGGTTGTTGAAAGGAAGTTGAATCAATTCGGGCGGCGCGGGTTCGTCTGCCGACAACGGCAGGGCCATAACTGCGAACGCAAGGCTGGCAACGATTGAAAAGTGCTTTCTCATAGCTGGCCAATGCTCATTGCAATGAATTGATTTGACGAGGA
This sequence comes from Planctomycetaceae bacterium, assembly GCA_003506095.1. Classification (GTDB taxonomy): domain Bacteria; phylum Planctomycetota; class Planctomycetia; order Pirellulales; family Pirellulaceae; genus UBA6163. The sequence goes on from DNWZ01000136.1 coordinate 13,822, forward strand.
TGCATGTCAACCGCGTAGGATGCGGTTACAGCGGAACGATGTCCTTGAGTATATCAGCGACCCGTTCACGTTCGGGCGGCAGAAACCGATTGAACGGTTCTGCCATGAAGTCATCACAGATGCCCATCAGCGACAATCCGCACTTGGTTGCCTTGATGTGTCGTGAAGCATACTTTCCGACATCGTAAATCGCCTGCAGGCGTTCGATTCGCGTGCTCAACAGTTCTGCTTGCCCAGAATCGTCGCTGGCCAGGGCATGATAATAATCGACGAACAACCTGGGGGCTAAGTTCGCGCCACCTGAGACGCCGCCGTCGCCGCCCGCACGCATTGCTTTGCCGAGCATTGCTTCGGGGCCTATCATGACGAACCAATCGGGGCGGAGTCGTTTCAGTTCGGTAATGGATTTAAAATATTCGAGATCACCGCTGCTATCTTTGACGCCGACAATGTTTTTGTGACAAGAAAGTTTTTCGACCGTTTCGACGTCAAACCAGACTTTTGTCAGGCTGGGCATGTTGTAAAGCACCAGCGGCAGTGGCAATTCATCGACGATGTGATCGATATAAGCGGCTAATTCGGTTTGGCCAGCGGGGAAGTAGTAAGGCGTGGAAAGCACCACAGCATCTGCGCCGGCTTTGGTGGCATGCTTTGCTAGGGCAACGGATTCGACAAAGGAGGTGTCGGTGATTCCGACCAGGACAGGAACTCGTCCGGAAACCAGTTCACAAACATTGTCGATCCATTGGCGACGCAAGTGGTAGCTCAGGCTGGGTGCTTCGCCAGTTGTTCCTAGAATGAACAGGCCGTGAACGCCACCACCGAGCACATGCTCGACCAGGCGTTTCATTCCGGGGATGTCCAATTGGTCGCGGTCGATCAGCGGGGTGATCAAGGGCGGCACGATGCCGCGCAAGTTCTTAAGCGAATGAGACACGTGTAAATGGGGAGTTATAGGAAGGGATATCTATCGAGGGTCATAGGCGTCCGAACCAAGCCCACGCCCCTTGGGCAAGTACATGCACATCAGTACTCCCAGGAAGTATAAGAATATCAGCGGAATCATCAGAGATATCATGCTGGTAATGTCCGCAGGTGTGACCAGCATGGATATTATTGCGATTACCAGAATCGCAATCCGCCAAGATTTGACAAAGGCTTCGACGGGAATCAACCCGATCCGTTCTAGAAACAGCATGACGAGCGGCAATTGGAACGCGAGCCCAAAGCCGAGTGGCAGCAGCAAGACGAAATTGATGTAGTAGGTAAGTCGCGGTTCAACAGCAACTTCGAGTTGTCCGTTAAACTGTAGGAGAAAGCTAATTACAAAGTCGAGGACGAAGAAGAATGCAAGAGAGACGCCACTGATGAACAGCACGATACTGATTGGCAAGTAAACATAAACATATTTTCGTTCATGCGAATGCAGTCCCGCAGCGACAAAGCTCCATAGGTGATAAAAAATCATCGGACTGGCGATCACCGCACCGACGATCAGACCAGCCTTGACCCAAATCATGAAGGGTTCTTCGATCTTCAGCGCGCTGAGGCCGATTTCGTGACGTCGCAACTGTAGTTTGGGTGTCAGTTGGTCCGGATCGGGCAATTTGCTGAGCAATTCGAGCATGTTGACCGGGCCAGTGGTCGATTGGGCGGCTACCAATTCGTCTGGCCTC